>JASFPY010000454.1:0-3251 GCA_050115755.1 Desulfobacteraceae bacterium
GAAAAACTCCCCGACCCCTCAAATAATTTGATCTTTATTTTCGATCGACAGGCGACTGGAGATGCAAGCACAACCCGGTACATATGCCCTGGTCATGAGGTGCTCATCTGATCAACAGGTAGAAGTCGGAAAACTCGGCCGGCTTCACCTTCGACCCGGTTTCTATGTGTATGTCGGTAGTGCCTTCGGCCCCGGCGGCCTCAAAGCCCGCATCGCCCATCATATGAAAATATCCAAAACCCCCCACTGGCACATGGATTACCTGCGCCCGGTATTGACGCTGAAAGAAATATGGTTCACCTATGATTCCTGCCGCCGCGAGCATCAGTGGGCAGGTGTGCTGGCAGGCAGCCGCAGCGGAACCATCCCCTTTTCAGGCTTCGGCGCTTCAGACTGCCGCTGTAATTCTCATCTAGCCTTTTTTGATTCACGACCATCCGGCGCCTGTTTTCGCCGCCGGTCGCACGCCGTTTTCAATCCCCATGGGGAAATTTTTATAAAAAACCGCTTGACAAAACAGAGTGAGTGATATTCACTAACTTTATCGATGTATTAAAAATAATCCTGCTCTATGAACGATCAGAGAGTAAGTGAATTTCACCAACTCAATCACGTATCCATTTATTTACTCCAGCTTAGCCAATTAAAAGGGGATCGATAATGCCGGCTGACACGGTACGCATCCAAAAAAAAGACAAGATATGCACACTGGTGCTTAACCGCCCGGAAGTCATGAACGCCATGAATGAAGCCCTCGTCTTTGAGTTAAAAGATGCGGTGAACCAGGTCGCGGATGAAGATGACATCAGGGTGGTGGTGATCAAAGGCGCCGGTAAAAATTTTTCTTCAGGTGCCGATATGTCTCTACTTGCCAATGTTGCTGATTCGCATCAATGGCTGGAGGGCATGCGCCATCTGAACCAGATCATAACAAAATTGCGCGAAATGCCTCAGCCCATTGTTACGGCGCTCAGAGGCGCGGCGTATGGCGCGGGAGCCAATCTGGCGCTGGCCTGCGATTTCGTCGTTGCCGCCGATGATGCAAAGTTCTGCGAAATTTTTATACACATCGGAGCCGTACTTGATGCGGGCGGCACCTATTTCCTCCCCCGGCTGGTGGGTTTATCGAAAGCCAGAGAACTGGCCATGCTTGGCAACGAAATAGACGGGAAGACCGCCGCCGCCATCGGCCTGATCTATAAATCGGTTCCGGACGATAAACTGGATGATGAAGTCGCCGCCCTGACCGCTAACCTGGCTTTAAAACCACCGGCTGCGATGGGTTTAATAAAAGCCGGCCTCAATAAAAGCTTTGACAGACCTTTGAAAGACATACTGGATTGGGAAGCTGCCCATCAAGCTATCCGAATTCAAACACCGGAACTCAAGGAAATCGTGGCGGGCTTTTTAAAATCCCGGGGCAAGGATTGAATCCCGGACAATCATTTTACCGCATTATACGACGAAAAGGCGTAACCCCATGGCCAGCAAAACCAAATCGGCTACCCAGATTTATTTCAACAAAGACCACGAAATGGTCCGGAAGGCCGTAAAAGAATTTGTGGAAAAAGAGATCAACCCGTATATGGAGGAATGGGAGGCCCGGGGCGAAGCGCCACTTCACGAGCTATTCAAAAAAATGGGAGATCTCGGGTTTCTCGGCATCCGATACGATCCCGCATACGGCGGGCAGGGATTGGATTACTGGTACGATACCCTATTTTTAGAAGAACTGGGACGCATTCACGGATCCGGAGTTGCGGTTGCGATTGCGGTCCAGACCCATATGTCCACACCGGCCATCGCAGCATTCGGCAGCGCCTATTTGAAAGAAACCTATTTGAAACCGGCTATTGCCGGAGAGGCCGTCACGGCCATTGCCGTAACGGAACCGGATGCCGGATCGGATGTGGCTGCTATTAAGACCACCGCACAGCGACAAGGAGACTATTTTGTCATCAACGGATCGAAAACCTACATCACCAACGGCGCTCAGGCGGACTTTTTAACCCTGCTGGCCAGAACCAGTGATGATCCGGGGTATGACGCTTTCAGCCTTTTTATTGTTCCAACCGACCGGCCCGGATTCAAGGTGGGCAGAAAACTCGATAAGCTCGGTCTGAAAAGCAGCGATACGGCTGAGCTGTATTTTGATAATCTGAAAGTTCCGGTAGAAAATTTGATCGGTCGGGAGGGCGAGGGATTTCGCTACCAGATGCAGCAGTTTCAGCATGAGCGCTTTGCTGCGATCCCGATATCCTATGTCTCGGCCGAAGAGACGATCGCCATGACGGTCGAGCACATCAAGAAAAGAATCGTTTTTGGCAAACCCTTGATTGCCAGGCAGGTGTTGCGACACCGCCTGGCGGACTGGCAGACCGAAATCGAATGTCTGCGACAGCTCACCTATCATATCGTCAGAATGAAAGAAGCCGGCCTGGATGTTACCCGTGAGGTTTCGATGGCAAAGCTGTTTGCCGCCAGAACGGTAAAAAAGGTCACCGATGGGTGCTTACAGATGTATGGCGGCTTGGGATATATGGCAGAAATGTTGATTTCAAGAAGCTTCCGGGATGCCCGTTTGATATCCATCGGTGCCGGAGCTGATGAGATCATGAATGAAATCATCGCGAAGATTGAAGGATATTCCTAATCTTTATGCCCCAATAATAGGGGTAAATCCATGGTACCAGATTTGGGCTTCAATCTTTGGGCTGGTGGAGGCATAGGACTGAGGACTGAGTGCTGAGGACTGAGGTATATCAAATTTAAAAGGAGTGAAGATAAGCGTTCCAATTTATGTTGGAAAACGACAAATCATTAAAAGAGTCTGGCGTCAGGCATCATTTTTTGCTCAGTCCTCAGTCCTCAGCACTCAGTCCTTATTTTTGACGGCACCTAACACCTGACACCTAAAAAAAGCGAGGATGACAGGCAAGATGGCCCGTAAAATCAAAACTGCCGATCAAATCTATTTCACCAAAGACCACAATATGGTTCGCCAGGCGCTGGGGGATTTTGTGAAAAAAGAGGTGAATCCCCATGTCGATCAATGGGAAGCAGATGGCGTCGCACCACTTAAAGATCTGTTTAAAAAAATGGGAAAATTGGGTTTTCTGGGTATCCGCTATGACCCCCGGTATGGCGGCCAGGGATTGGATTATTGGTACGACATCATTTTCCTGGAAGAACTCGGCCATATCAAGGCGCTGGGGTTATCGGTCGCCATCGCCGTTCAGACCCATATGGCC
>JASFPY010000455.1:0-3250 GCA_050115755.1 Desulfobacteraceae bacterium
GAATATCTTCTGTACGATCTCGGAGCGGGGGAATTTTTATCGACAGTACGTTTAAACGGTAAAATAAATCTTCGCGAAAAGCGCCCTTTTTTACTTCTTCCTCGAGATCCTTGGCCGTCGCGGCAATGACGCGCACATCGATTTTCATCGATTTTGAATCACCGATCATTCGAACTTCATTTTCCTGCAACACCCTCAAGAGCTTAACCTGCAGGTCCAGCGGCATTTCACCAATTTCATCCAGAAATATCGTGCCGCCTTCCGCTTCCTGAAACAATCCTTTTTTATTTTTATCTGCACCGGTAAAGGCCCCTCTTTTATAACCGAACAATTCACTCTCCAGAAGCGTCTCCGGAATTCCGCCGCAGTTCACCGGAACCAGTGGCATGTTCGAGCGGTCGCCTTCAAAATGTATTGCCCGGGCAATGAGTTCCTTACCGGTTCCACTGTCACCCAGTATCAGCACAGTTGTCTTAAACTGTGCGGCCTTGGCGGCAATTCGAAACATGGATCGCATGGCTTCACTTTTGGCCACCAGCTTACCGAAGTTAACGTTGCTTTCAATCTCTTTGATTCGCTCTTTGAGCAAACGATTTTCCTGCCTCAGGCTTTCGCGTTCTTCGGCTTTTTTCAGGGTCAGATACACCTCATCGGTCTTAAACGGTTTGGAAATGTAATCATAGGCACCCAGTTTCATTGCCTCGATGGCGGTGTCAATCGTACCGTAAGCCGACATCATAATAACGGTTGTGGTTTTGATTTTATCACGCGCGGCTTTTAAAAAATCCATCCCGCTCATATTGGGCATCTTTATATCACAGAGTATAAATTCAAAATCGGCGTTTTGGATCATTTCCAGCCCTTCATAGCCGTTGGAGGCGGTTTCAACAAAGTAGCCGGTCTTGCCCAGCACCTTTGAAAGCATGTGCCGCATGTTTTCTTCGTCATCGATAACCAGAAGGCGTTTTTGCGGTTTTTTTGATGTCATTTTGTTAAAAAATCCTTGTTTATTTTTTACGGGGAGAAAATCTATTATCCTGGCGGCTTTTCGGCACCGCTAGCCCCAACTGGCAGCATTGTCTCCGAAATATCTTCATCCCCTGTGATGATACCTTGGTTTTCAACGGTAGGCAGCAAAATAGTCATGGTCGTGCCTTCCCCGATATCGCTGGTGACGGTCATTTTACCGCCAAACCCCTCAACAATCATAAAACTGACCGAAAGGCCCAGTCCGGTGCCTTTACCGGGCTCTTTGGTCGAATAAAACGGATCAAAAATATTACCGATATTTTCTTCAGGTATTCCGGGGCCATTATCGATGAACATAATTTTCAAATGCGCTTTACGTCCAGGCGGTTGATCGGGCGTTTCTCCAACCAAAGCGCTTTGGATCAGAAGTTTGCCGTTATCCGCTTGACCCTCTGAAGAAATGGCATCCGCCGCGTTGATGATCAAGTTTAAAAAGACCTGGCGCAACTGGTTTGAATCCGCCATAACATTATCGTTTTCAGCCTCCAGACGGCATTCGAGCGTGACATCTGCCATCAGCGGCTGTATGTTTAAAACCTCTGCAATGTCGTCAATTAACTCGTGGACCGACACTGCCTTTAATCCGGTATTCGATGGACGTGAAATTTCGAGAAGCTGACGGATGATGGTGTTGATCCGCTCGATTTCCGCCTCGGTTCGGTGAATGTATTCACTTTTCTCGGCATCGGGAATATCTTTTTGCTTGATCAGTTCGAGATATCCCATAACAATCCCGATCGGATTGCCGATTTCATGGGCAATACCGGCCGAGAGTCTTCCCACTGACGCCAGTTTTTCAGCCCGGATGATTTCTTTCTGGGCCCTTTTTAATTCCAGATTGGCCTTCTCAAGTGAATTTACCGTCGACCGCAGCTTTTCCTTGTCGGCGGATATACGTCGCAGCATGCTGTTTAAGGCGCCCGATAGCTGATGAAGCTCATTGTCTTCTTTGCGCACCGAAAACAGCATGTCATCATCTTCACGATAATCTTGGGCGCGTCGTGCCAGTCTGGCCAGGGGCTGAAAATAAACTTTGGAAAGGCGATAAATACCGATAAACGTTAAAATCACCGTGTTAATGAAAAGATAGATAAACAGCATTTTCTGGGAGCGCCTCAGGGACTGGTAAATCCCTTCCAGCGGCAACACGATACTGGCACCTGCCAGAGCCTCGTCGTTTTGCAGCAACGGTGATGACAGGATCAAATCACGTCTTTGCTTCCAGAAAACACCCCAGGTGGTACCGAAAAAATTAGCCTCATGCATTTTAGACCGCATTACTTTGCGGCTGCGCTTCATCAGCTCTTCTTGCAGCGTCCTG
Source organism: Desulfobacteraceae bacterium (assembly GCA_050115755.1). Lineage (GTDB taxonomy): Bacteria > Desulfobacterota > Desulfobacteria > Desulfobacterales > JAHEIW01 > JAHEIW01. The sequence goes on from JASFPY010000455.1 coordinate 2,351, forward strand.
GACATGTCTCCAAATAAAATTCTTTCATTATTTTTACCAAAAACCAGTGCATTGGAGACACCGGCCTCGGTCAGCAATTGAAAGACCCTCGCCCTGGAAGACGTGGGATGCGCATCCATTCCAAATTTCAAACTTTTAATCAGATCCGGCTTGACAGTGGACAAAATGAATTGGCCTTTGGATACCTCTTTGCGGATAATGTCGCGCTGGGCGGTCATTATCGTTATAATATTGACCAAAAGCATAGCCACAAAAAAGAGGATGGCAATGTTGAATGCAATTTTCGTTTTCAGACCGCGGATAAACACAGCAATCCTTTAGTATCTGTTTTGAATCGAATCCGGCACTCCAGAAACCCGGGAAATAATTTAACTCTTTGGTATTAATATAAAATTCTCCCTCTGCCGTTCGAAGGCAGAGGGCCAGTGTGCGGGTGCATATGAAAAGATTTACCCTTTTTGCAAAATCTCGTGCAGGTTACCGATTTTTTTAATGATTATTTATAATGAAAGTTTATCACAGTCTACTTTTTAAAGCAAATATTGTGCCTTTTTATAAATATATTCAGCATATTGACCATTCAGCCAGCATGTGCCCGGACAGATCAACATTTAAAACCAAACAAAAAGTGGATATTCGCGGAATTGAGTGAAACCGCAACCGTACCTGCAATCGTCCGGAATAAGATTGAAGAAAAGCGAAGGGCGGATCAGGCGATGAGCGCATACCGAACATTGAGGCCGGAAAAACGGGTGAAGTCTTGACGAATGCAGGAATTGACACTTGACTGCATTTTTTCTATTAATGCAAAAGCAGCCAATTTGCATGTGCTGCGGGCCAATCATCAAAAAATAATGACGGTTTCTGAATAGGCAACCTTACCAAAGGAAGTTTTAATAT
>JASFPY010000456.1:0-3243 GCA_050115755.1 Desulfobacteraceae bacterium
CGATCCTCAAAATAAGCCCTACGGATACGGCATCTTTAAAAACGTGATAACCAACCTGGAACTGGAAGACATCGTGCGGGAGGCGGGCCGCGCCACAAAACCTTCGGACCGCCGCGCGGCACGGTCGCTCGCGTTTATCCAGTGCGTGGGCAGCCGAGATGCCAAGCTCAATCACCTGTGGTGCTCGAAGTTTTGCTGCGCATCCGCCCTGCGGATGGCAAATTTGATCCTGGCCAGACAACCGCAAACCCGGGTTTCTTTTTTTTATATCGACATCCAGACCTTCGGTCGTGATTTTGAAGCATTCTACCGTCAGGTGCAGGGCAACGTGCGCATGATCAGAGCCATCCCCGGAGATATTTTCCAGACTGAAGACGGATCTTTAAAAGTTACGTTTGTTAACAATGAAACCCACGAAACGGTGGAGGCGCTTTTCGACCTGGTGGTTCTTTCCGCAGGCATGCAGCCCTGCAAAGAAAACAGTGAGCTGGCTGCTCAGTTGAATCTGGGAGCAGAAGACAGCAGTTTTGCCGAACGCGCAGAAGGTGACGCTAAAGGGTTACCCGGCGTTTTTGTCGCCGGTGCGGCAGACGGTCCCATGACCATTGCCGAAAGCATTGCCAGCGCCGGTTCGGCGGTATTCGAAACAATTAAATACTTAAATGCCTGAAAATGAAGCCGTTGACTGAAAAAACGATGCTGATTGGAAGCGGGTGTTGTGTCCGCCGTATTGCAAATGAACTGGTTGCGCGGGGAACCGAGCTGGTGATTGTCACGTCGGACGAAAGTGCTGATGGACTGCCGGCAGCCGCGGAAAACGGCAACGCGGCTAAACCGATCAGCGTATATTCAGGGGCCAAAATACTTTCCTGCCGGGGAGCGGTGGGCCATTTTGAAGTGGTTCTTGACAGCAGGGGAATTAACCGACAAGCGGCTGTGGGACAGATTGTAATAGCAGGCGGGGAAAAGCGGATACCTTATTTTTCAGACTATGGCTTAAATCGCGCCGACCCGGTCATGGCACTTTCCCGGCTTAAAAAGCTACTGTCTGAACCTTCGGCAGAATCAAGCCGGTTTTCCGCCGTATCATCCGTCGTCTTTTTAGACGGGCTGAACGCCGAGAGCAATCCAATTGTCTGTGAAGATATCATGCGGGCGAGCCTGCAGCTGGTGGAGAAAAAAAAACCAAGGATATACATTCTGACAGGCAATTTGAAGGTCGGCGGCTTTGGTCTTGAAGCCATGTACCGCAAAACCAGGGCGGCCGGCGTTAACTATATAAAATTTACGGCCACCACACCAAAAATGACCCAGCTTGAGGACGGCCGCGTCAAATTCGAATTCACTGATGAAATCACCGGTGGCCGCTTCGGCCTGACATCGGATTTGACCGTTATCGATGAGCAGATCCTACCGGACGACGACACGGTCGATCTGGCCAACAGATTGGGTCTCGATATGGATCTGAAAGGATTTGCCCAGGGTGATAATGTTCACCGCCTCACGGTTTTCAGCAATCGTAACGGCATTCTGGTTGCAGGCCCGGCGCGAAATGCGCAATCGCTAACCGACCTGCACATCGATGCCGACAATGCGATTCTGTCCCTTTTGGCGACCCTGCGGCCCGCAGACGATCAAACGGTCGGCACAGCCCGGATAAACGATGCAAAATGTATTCGCTGCCTGACCTGTTTGCGCCTTTGCCCCCATCAGGCCATTGAATTCGATACCCGGGTTTCGGTAACAGCGCAAGCCTGTGAAAAATGCGGTATCTGTGCGGCGGAATGCCCGCGAGGTGCTATCAGTCAAGATGGTCAGGAGCCTCCCGGCGCCATTGCGCCCGCTGCCGGTGCCATCCGGCAGCCTGCCGATGGTTCTTTTATCCCGTTGATTGCGGCCTTTTGCTGCAGCCAATCTGCCACCAGCGCCGCTGAAATGGCGTCTTGTCTGCAGCGCCCGCTGCCGGCCGGGCTGCAAATCATCGAGGTGCCCTGCGGCGGCAGTGTTTCGTTGCACCATCTTTTAGAGGCCCTGCAAAGTTATGCCGATGGTGTCATGGTCTTAACCTGCCATGATGGCAACTGCCATTCCGAGCGGGGCAATATTCATGCACGGCAGCGAAGCGACGAGATGAGAAAACGCCTGAAAACAATGGGCCTGGAAGCCGAGCGGCTGGTCAACAAATCCCTGGCCGCCAATATGGGGATTGAGTTTGCGCAGGCGCTTGTTGCGTTTGAGCAACAGCTGTTGAAGATGGGGCCGAACCGGCTGAAAAAAGAAAAAATTTAAAGGTGACAAAAATGTGCGAAACGTCTGACGTTATAGATTTGAACCGGCTGGACCACACCGAATTTAAACGCTGGCCGTATTCACAGGATTATTGCATCACCTGCGGTTTATGCGCCAGTTCATGCCCGGCATCGGGCATCGATGCATTTGATCCACGCAAACTGATCCGTATGCTTTCGCTGGGTCTCAAGGATGCAGTGGTCGAATCCCGCTGGCCCTGGATCTGCACCATGTGCGCCAAATGCGTAAATGTTTGCCCGATGGAAATCGAAATTGCCGATGCCGTTCGCGATATCCGGTCTTTAAGGGATCGCAAAAGCGTACCGGGGATTTTGCACAAGGGCGTGGCAGCCGCTGTTGAGACTGGCAACAACCTGAGGTTGCCCAAAGAAGATTTCATTTTCATTTTAGAGGATGTTGCCGCAGAAATTGCAGAAGAGCCCGGATTCGAGAACTTCCAGGTGACCATTGACAAAAAAAACGCCAATATTCTGACCACGATTCACAACAAGCTGGTCAACACCCACACCGAAGATCTCAAACACTGGTGGAAAATATTCCATGCCGCCGGAGAAGATTGGACCGTGCCCTCTGAAAACTGGGAAGGGGTCAGCTGGGGATATTTCACCGGGGATGATGAAGCGATGAAAACCATGGCAGAACGGATCTATGGGCAAATGCAGAAACTGGAAGTCCGTAACCTTCTGTGGCCCGAATGAGGGCATGCCTATCTGGCGACCCGGTCGGGTTTTCAACAGCATTATCCGCAAGTGTTTGAAAAGTTCGGATTCGTGACGGTCTTTGATCTGCTGATCCGGTATATCAAAGAGGGGCGCATCAAACTGGACCGCTCGAGGTTTAATGTCCTGGCAACATATCATGACCCATGCAATTACAGCCGCAAAGCGCAAATGCGATTCGGGTATGGATATTTTGATGAACCGCGCTGGATTA
>JASFPY010000457.1:0-3242 GCA_050115755.1 Desulfobacteraceae bacterium
TACCGGCCCATACACCGATAATCAACAAGTTGGCATAGATGAACTGCTCGCGCGATGGTTTCAGGGCCTCATCATTTTGATTGCTCATAATACATAGCTCCAACTTAATCATTATTTACAAGCGGTCTCAAAATTGTAGATCGCGCTCAAGAACAAGGCAAAAGCCGACGCAAAAGCGCAGCATACGTTATACCGTATGTGAGCATTTTAAGAAGGCTTTTAACGCAGTTATTGAGTGTTAGATGCATTTTTGAGATGGCTTGTCGTTATCCCAACAACCCGATGCCGAATCCTTTGTCCATGGCTTTAAGTCCGGCAAATAAAAGCACGATGATAACCATATACCGAATTATTTTCGGCTTGGCGATGGCAAGTATCTTAACACCGATCAGAGATCCCAGCATCAGGCCGACAATAGAGGGAACGCCGATCAGGGGAATGACACACCCCCGGTTCATATATATCCAGGCAGCCGACGTATCGGTGATAGACAGTAAAAATTTACTGGTTGCCACCGACACTTTCAAAGGAACGCCCATCAGGAGATTGAGCACCGGCACATTCGCCCATCCCGCACCAAGCCCGAACATGCCGGCCAGAAGGCCGACCAGAATGAACAGGCACAGTCCCAGTAACGTCCGATGGGTTTTCCATTCGACGCTTTCACGGGCGCCGTCATCCCAATATGCCCCCCTCAACCCCAACGCCAGTCCAATGGCATCCTGCTTGGTGACCACCGGCTTTTCCGTGTTCTTTGAAAAAAGCAACAGCATGGCAATACCGACAATCGTTATCCCGAGGCAGGCCTGTATGATGTTGGGGTTCAACGACGACAGGTATAGCCCCAGCATGGCGCCAAAAATGGAACAGGTGGAGGCGACCAGCGCCACCGGCAGGGCAAGCCGCAAATTGGCCAGATTGCGCCGCAGCAAACCGGGGCCCGCTGCAAGAGCACCGGCCAAAGCGACCATAAGCCCGACGCCTCTGACAAAATCGATGTGGAAAGGGAAAAAGCCGCTGACCAATGGAACATAAAGGACGCCTCCCCCGACGCCGGCCATGACCGCCAGTACGCCGAGGATCAGACAGAAAAAAAATAGAATGATGGGCCAGAACCACCAGGGATACCCGGTGGCGCCCGCTGTTGACTGTTCGGTAGCTGCGGCTAGGGCGGGGCAGCTCAGGAGAAAAATCATCAGGGAGCCAAAAAACCAACCAACTGAGCGCACTCGAATGTTTACCATTTAATCAACCTTTCAAAAAAATGTTTACAAATGAAACATAATGAGATATGTGGACTGTATAAATTATAATTTTTAAACAGTCAATAAAAATTTGTAACAATATGAAACATTATGATCTATTAATTGTTGATGACGAAGAACGGTTCGCCAATATGCTCGCCAAACGGTTGAGCTTAAGGGGCTGTCAATGCGAGGTTTGCTACAACGGGCAGCAGGCGCTCGATGTGGTTGGGCACAAAGATTTCTTCCTGATCCTGCTCGATCTTCACCTGCCGGATATTTATGGCACAGAAGTACTGATTCGGATCAAAGAGATTGATTCAAAAACACCGGTTATTATTTTAACCGGGCATGGGACTGAAAAAGATCGAAAGGTATGCATGCAACACGGCGCCTACGACTTCATACACAAACCGTTGGGTATCGACGATCTGATGGCCATTTTGGCGCGGATCGAGGAGACGCCGCAATGATTCACAAGATCCGCAGGGCATTCGGGCCGATATGGCCCGAGTTCTACCATAAGGACACCAAACTTCTGGATCCTTATCTGACCTTTAGGGATTATCGCAAGATCTGGGCAGTCGGAATATCTGTGCTGGTTGCCACAGCCCTGGTGCCCTTGCTGGTGGTCACCGTTATTCATTATCAGCTGCTTGAAAAGTCCGTGGATTCAGAGCTGAGGCTTCGCACGGAACGTCTGGCCTCAAACGCCAGGCGAGCGGTAACCTTTTTTTTAGAGGAACGGCTGGACGCTCTGCAATTCACCATAAATGAAATTGACTATGATCGGCTGATCAACCCCGATAATTTAGCAGAAATCCTGCGAAACCTGAAACTGGGATTCGGCGGCCTGACGGATCTGAGCGTCATCGCCGATACCGGTAAACAGATTGCCTATGCCGGACCTTACAACCTCGAGGGCCGGGACTACAGTAACCAGCGCTGGTTTGTTGAATGCCGGAATTGCATTATTTATGTGAGTGAAGTTTTTCGCGGATATCGTGATGTTCCGCATATTATCATTGCCATAAAGTCGTTTCTGCCGAACGGTTCGTTTTTTATCTTGCGGGCCACGCTCGATACGGACAGATTGATCCAGGTCCTGAAATCCTACGAAACCGGTTCTTACGCGCACATTTTTCTTGTCAACCGGTCCGGAATCGTCCAAACCCCATCACAGAAGCACGGCGACATCTTTCAGAAAATGCCACTGCCGGTGCCGAAATTTTCCATGAGAACTCGCGTAAAGATGGCTAAAGATGATAAAGATCAACCCCTTATCGTGGGCTATGCCTACATATTCACCCGAATTGCCGACACCCCTTATATTCTCATGGTCATCAAACATAAAGCCCGCATGATGCAGGTCTGGGAACAATTTCGCTCGAACATCAACTGGTTTGTCGGCCTGGGCACACTGGCCATTCTGGCCGCAATTATCATTACCTGCACCTTGCTGGTCAACAGACTTTATCAGGCGGACAAGGCCCGGGCCGAGGCAATGGCACTGATGGAACAGAGCAACCAACTGGCATCCATCGGCCAGCTGGCAGCCGGCGTCGCCCATGAAATCAACAATCCGCTGGCCTTAATCAACGAAACTGCCGGGTATGTGAAAGATTTATTTATGCTCAGGGAACAGTACCGTCAAGATGGCGAATTGATCGGTTACATCGATGATGTTATGGATGCCGTCGAACGCTGCGGCAAGATTACCAGACAGCTTCTCAGGTTTGCCCGTAAATTTGAAGTAAAAATTGAAGAGGTAAATTTGAAAGAGGTTATTTCAGATGTCCTCGTTTTCCATGATAAAGAAGCCGTTTACCGGAATATAAAGGTCTACGTGGACGTGCCGGAGGATATGCCCCCCATTAAAACCGATCGATCCAAGCTGCAGCAGGTCCTGGTGAATCTGGTAACCAACGCCTTTCAGGCTGTGGATGATGGTTGCCTGCTGGACATTGAGGTATCACCCGAAGGAAATGATAAAGTCAC
>JASFPY010000458.1:0-3237 GCA_050115755.1 Desulfobacteraceae bacterium
CACGCGGCGTTGCTGCGTCAGGGTTTCCCCCATTGCGCAAAATTCCTCACTGCTGCCTCCCGTAGGAGTCTGGACCGTGTGTCAGTTCCAGTGTGGCTGATCATCCTCTCAGACCAGCTAACCATCGTCGCCTTGGTAGGCCATTACCCTACCAACAAGCTAATGGTACGCGGGCTCATCTCCAAACGGAAGCTTCCATGGAGAGGCCACCTTTGATCTCAAAAACCAGGGTTGTTGAGATGTCATTCGGTATTAGCATCGCTTTCGCAATGTTATCCCCAATTCGGAGGTAGATTACCCACGCGTTACTCACCCGTGCGCCACTTTACTAGTTTCAGCAAGCTGAAACGTTCTCGTGCGACTTGCATGTGTTAAGCACGCCGCCAGCGTTCATTCTGAGCCAGGATCAAACTCTCCAATTAAATTATAAAATACTGTGTCATTGTCACAGCATATTTACGTTGACCCGACTTACATACGCGTCACTATTTAGTTTTCAAAGATCAAATGGCCCTTTTTGTGAAAAAAGGGCTGCCGCCTTAAAAAGGCCGGATTTCTTATAGAATGCAACCTTTCAAATATACTAATTGCAATGGTGTTGTCAACCTTTTTTGTCTCAATTTGACCGCCATATCTAATTGGTTGGTCCCCGGACAATAAGCGGCGAACTTATACCTACCCATTGGCTTTGTCAATATAAAAATATCGGTTTTTTAAAGAAAACCGAATAAAAAATTCATCCATGGTTACCCTAAGTTCGTGGGGATTACGATCAAGGAGTAATGGAGAGATGGAGTGTTGTCAAAAAGCATTCAGCTTTTAACCATTACTCCAGCACTCCAATACTCCAACACTCCGATATTATTTTATTTTTGAACTTCAATTTTATGAAACCGTTTCTTCCCTGAACGCAAAACAATTGTTTTCTGATCGTCTAAATCGGTGTCACTCACCAGATAATCAAACGGTTCAACCCGCTGGCCGTTGATATACGCACCGCCCTGTTCGATCAGCCGGCGGGCGGCGCCGCCGGAATTGGCCAGACCGACCTGATGAAATAGTTTAAATGCCGGAATTCCAGCTTTAAGCGTCCGGATATCCATAGAGGAGCTGGGAACAGAATCATCAGCAGCGCCCGAATCTCCCCGCGGTATGGTGCTGCTGGGCAGGAGATTGTCCGGCACCTTTCGGTTGCCGAACATGCTTGCCGCTGCCTTATGGGCATTGACAGCCTCCTGGTTTCCGTGAGCAAGACGGGTGGCCTCAAATGCCAGAACTGCCTTGGCATGGTTTAAGTCCGCTCCGCTCATTTTTTTAATCGGGCGGATTTCATCCATCGGTAAAAAGGTGAACAATGCCAGAAAACGACTCACATCCCGGTCGTCGGTGTTTATCCAAAACTGATAGTATTCATACGGTGTTGTCTTTTCAGCATCCAGCCAGACGGCACCTTTGGCTGTTTTACCCATTTTTTCGCCGCTGCTGGTGGTAATCAGGGGAAAGGTGATTCCAAAAGCCGCGCCCTGGCGCACCCGACGGATCAGTTCAACTCCGGCAACAATGTTGCCCCACTGGTCACTGCCGCCCATTTGAATTTTGCAATCGTAATTTTTAAATAGCTCCAAAAAATCATAGGCCTGCAGTACCATGTAATTAAATTCGATAAAGGTCAGTCCCTCCTCGGAATCGAGACGGATTTTATAGCTTTCGGCCTTGATCATGCGGTTCACCGAAAAATGGCGGCCGATATCTCGTAAAAAAGGAATATATTTCAATTCGGCAAGCCATTCGGCGTTGTTTAAAAGCAACGCTCTGTCTTGCGTAAAGTCAAGAAATTGGGAAAGTTGCTTTTTTATTCCGATTGCATTTTGCTCCAATGCCTCCAGCGTCAGCAATTTGCGCATCTCCGTTTTGCCCGAAGGATCTCCGACCATGCCCGTGCCCCCTCCGACCAGGGCAATGGGTCGATGCCCCTGTCGCTGCATGTGGGCCAGGGACATAATCGGCACCAGGCTGCCAACATGCAAACTGGCGGCGGTTGGATCAAACCCGATATAGCAGGTCACGTTTCCCTGATCGAGGCATTCTCGTAATTCCCGATCATGGGTCGTCTGATCGACGAAGCCGCGCTCCTGCAAAATGTCCAGAACATTCATCAAAAAAGCCTTTCGTTCAATTGGTTTTATTTGTTTTATTGGTTACATTGGTTCAAGGAAGGCATCTAATTAAACAAATCCAACTAATCCAACTAATTGAACCAATCAAACGGATTCATTATTTGAAACCCTTGGTTCCTATACTTTCATTTCATAAAGCAAAATGTATCCGTTGTCCATCCAAATTTAATATAATAATAGCCGCTTGCAAAAGATTAGATCTTGTTCGAGGGCAAGGCGGGATTCGTTTCGAAAGCGGAGCGTACACGTCAGTACGTGAGCATTTTGAAACGGATCGCAACGCAGCCATCGGGCAAGAGATGAGCTTTTGCAAGCGGCTATTTATTTGTTGGCGTATTCGACAGCTCTGGTCTCACGAATCACGGTAACCTTAATCTGGCCCGGGAAGGTTAACGATTCTTCTATTTTTTTGGCAATATCCCGGCTCACCAGGATGGCTTCCTCATCGGAAATGACCTCGCTTTCCACGATGACTCTCAATTCCCGGCCGGCCTGAATGGCATAGGTGTTGGAAACACCTTTAAAGGAATTAGCAATATTTTCAAGATCTTCTAAACGTTTAATGTAGTTTTCAAGCAGCTCTTTACGGGCACCCGGTCTTGCTCCGGAAAGCCCATCGGCCGCCTGAACGAGTAAGGCCAGAACCGAATTCGGGGGCACATCTTCGTGATGGGCCGCTATGGCGTGCACCACCTTTGGCGATTCATTGAATTTTTTTGCCAGGCGGGATCCGATGATCGCGTGCGGTCCCTCAACTTCGTGATCGATCGCTTTTCCGATATCATGAAGCAATCCCATTCGGCGCGCCATTTTGGCATTAAGGCCCAGTTCAGAAGCCATGACTCCGCATAAAAAGCCAACTTCTACCGAGTGTTGCAGCACATTCTGAGCGTAGCTTGTTCGGAATTTCAATTGGCCAAGCGTTTTGATCAAGTCATTATGAATACCATGAACACCAAGATCAAAGGCTGCCTGTTCACCGGCTTCTTTGACCGCGATGTCAACTTCCTGGCCGACCTTTTTGACCACATCCTCGATGCGGGCGGGATGGATTCTGCCG
>JASFPY010000459.1:0-3234 GCA_050115755.1 Desulfobacteraceae bacterium
TGGCAAAAGGAAAATTTCTGGTGGCCAGTCGCCAGCTCCAGGACCCAAATTTTCGGGAAACCGTGGTGCTTCTGATCGAGTACGGGATGGAAGGCGCCATGGGCCTGGTTATCAACCGTCCTTCGGCTGTGAAACTGGCGACGGTCTTTCCGGATATCGAGGAACTTAAACAGCGCAAAGATATCATTTACGTTGGTGGGCCGGTGGCCTTAAACCAGATCCTGATGCTAATCCGATCCCCGCAAGCGCCGGAAGACGCAACCCTGGTCACCCCGGAAGTCTATATCAGCTCCAGCTGGGAGGTCCTTGAGCGCATGATGAAAAAAAAGGCAACCAAAGACGAGCGCTTTCGGCTATTTGCCGGTTATGCCGGCTGGGCACCCAGTCAACTCGATTTTGAAAGAACCCGCGGAGATTGGCATGTTCTAAAAGCCGACGCGGAAATGGTTTTTTCACAAAACCCTTCCCAACTCTGGCCCGAGTTAATTCGCCGCGTAACGGTAAAATGGGTGCGTCTGGAACATATCCCACAAAAATTGAACTAAGCAAAAAGGCGATTCCGTGATCAAGAAGCTGTCAGCCGCGCTGTTGAAAATCAAAAGGCGTATCGATTAAAAACACCCTTTCTAACGTATTAAAGGAGAAAAAAGCGATGGATCTAAACGGTCATTTGGCGTTGATAAGCGGAGCGGGCCAGGGCATCGGCCGGGCCTGTGCGGAAGTGTTTGCCAGAAAAGGCGCAGATTTAATTTTATTGGATAAAAATTCTGAAACGCTTGCCGCAACAGCCGATAAGATCGCGCCGATGGGCAGACAGGTGGCCACCCGGGCGCTGGATCTGACCGACATTGAAGCGCTTCAACAATCCGTCAAGGAATTAAAGCGCAAGGGCGGTATCGACATTCTGGTCAACAACGCCGGCTTTGACCGACCCGGAACCATTGCCAAGATTGACTCCGGCGATTTTTTGGAAGTGCTCGGCATTCATCTGGTGGTCCCGTTTGTGCTGATTCAGCTGCTGCTGCCGGATATGCGCAAGTCCGGCTGGGGACGAATAATCAACGTATCGTCCATTTATGCCCTGACCGGCGCCAAAGCGGAAGTCGCCTATTCGACCGCAAAAGCCGGTGTAATCGGGCTGACCAAAGCGGTAGCCAGAGAGGCCGGCAAAGACGGCGTCACCGTCAATGCGGTGCTGCCGGGCCTGACCCGCACCCCCACCATCGAAACCTTTATGGCCGACAAATATAAACAACCGATTATCGACAACACCACTTTGGGCCGCATGGGCGAAGCAGAAGAAATTGCCAGCGTGATTGCGTTTCTGGCATCGGATGAGGCTTCTTTTATAACCGCAACCCCGATTCCGGTATCGGGGGGGTGGGGAATTTAAAAATCGATCGCTTTTCTTATCGAGCCGCAATTACAGCATATCCATCATATATGGCATCGTGAATTTTTCCGACAGATTTCGCATCACCAATGACCTGAAAATCAAAAGGGTCTGGCATCTGCTGAATTTGCTGGACCAGGCTTTGCCTGGGTTTCCTGCCGCCTGCCCAGACAATCAAATCAAAAGCGTACGCTTCCATTTCGTCTCTAACTGCTTCTGTCCTCTCAACCCGTAAGATATTGTCTTTTATATCTGAAATGCGGCTGTTCACTATCTTTTTGATCCCGGCTTTTTCAACGCGTTCAATTAAGTCCCAGGCGGTAATCGGTTCAACATCAAGGGCGATGGCGCTTTGCTGTTCAAAAAGAAAAACATTCAGCTCTTTTTCTTTGAGAAACAGGGCTGTTTCGCATCCAATTCCGCCTCCGCCAATGACGGCTACATTTTTAATCCCGTGCCCACACCTCTCTGATTGTAAAAGGATCTCGTCCGGTGTTTTTAAATTTTTCAGGGAGGCAAACGCTGCGGGCTTAACGGCCGTCGAACCGGTGGCAATCACCGCCAGATCTGGTGCTGCATCAAGAATTTCAGTAATTCCGGCGCAAATCTGTAAATGCACATCCACATCCAGATGCTGCATTTGATATTCATAATACTCTATGGTCCAGGCAATCTTTTCTTTTCCCGGCGGGATACAGGCCAGACGCATCTGGCCACCCAGATACGGCTCTTTTTCAAAAAGGGTGACGTGAAACCCCCGCATGGCCGATACCCTGGCGGCTTCCAGCCCGGCGGGGCCCCCACCGACGACGAGCAATTTTTTACGCCGTTTTATCGGCGGCAAATGCTTAAATCGCAGTTCTCTGCCGGTTTCCGGATTGACCGAACACTGAATCGATTTCGTCAGTCGCTGGTTCAGGCATCCTTCATTACAGCCGATGCAGCGCTGAATCTCAGATACGCGGCCTTTTTCGGCCTTTATCGGCCATTCAGCATCAGCCAAAAGACCTCTGCCGATGGCAACAAAATCAGCCTGCTTTTCAGATATCAACTGTTCTGCGATCCCCGGTTCCCGGACAACACCGACGGTAATCACTGGAATATCAACAGCCTGTTTGATGCTCGCTGCCAGGTAACTGCGCCAGCCTTGATCATATGACATCGGTTCCAAGAGCGTTGGCAGGGATTCGTATATGCCGGCAGAAACATGCAACACATCCACACCCGCCTTTTGCAGTCGTCTTGCGATGCGAATACCATCTTTTAGTGCTATGCCTCCCGGGATAAATTCATCGGCGCTGAAACGAAAGCTGATCGGAAAATCTTTGCCCAGCGCTGCTTTTATTCCGTGTATGATCTCAACCGCAAAACGCATGCGGTTGGAAAAATTGCCGCCATAGCTGTCGGTTCTCCTGTTGGTGTAAGGGGATAAAAACTCACCCACCAGATAACCATGTGCCCCGTGAATTTCCACAAGATCAAAATTCGCCTGCCCGGCCAAAATTGCAGCAGCAATGAATTTATCGATAAGCGTCTCGATTTCAGACCGACTCAGCTCGCGCACCGGGGTTTGCAGATGTCCGCAAGGAATTGCCGAGGGCGCCACCGGTGTTTTTCCACCGGTGACTTCGAGCGTGGTCTCACGGCCGGCATGGTGAATTTGAATGGCAGCAACAGTTTCGCGATCGTGAAGTGCTTTTGACAATTTTTTTAGCCCCGGAATTTTATTTTTATGATCAATTGCCAGTTGCCGAATGGTGTTTTTACCGGTCGGATAATCCACCTGGGAATTCTCAACAATGATCATCGCCGCTCCACCCGCAGCCCGGCGATCATAAAAC
>JASFPY010000460.1:0-3232 GCA_050115755.1 Desulfobacteraceae bacterium
CCCAGATACAGGTTACGGGTCATCACTTTTACCGTGTCCTGACAGAAAAAACGTTTGTGATGACGACCGGCGGCAACAGCAACAGGGTTGATACTGATGATTAAAAAACAAACAACGACTGATAAAACAATGATATTTTTTTTCATGGGGCCCTTCCTTTGTTCAAGCGGTTGGCGATGAATTATAAAATCAGCAGCCTTTTTTAATCACCTCCTCTCTTTTGAGCTGCTTTGGTAGTCATTTCAACCATATTGGTTTGATTGTCCGGAACTTAAGATCAATTAACCTGAGGTCCTAAATTAAGACTTATGTTATCATTTCATTATCCCTTTGAGTAAGGCCCTGCAGTCCTGCAAAGTCCGGCCCAGTCACACTCTTTAATGTGTTCACGAAATACTGAATCAGCGGCCGACCGCCCTGCGCGCATCCTGCATAATCGCCCACGACAGAAAAACCAGCCCGGCGACGGCCGGCAGATAAAGCGTCGAACAGCGCCACAGCAAATTGTAGTAGGGCACGATCCCTGCCGGCATGGCACCATGCATCATTATAATTGACGCGCCTTCAGCCAGACCCGAGCTGCCGGGGGTCGGTGCAAAGTAGATCAGAAAAATCAGGCTTAACTGGGTTTCAAGCACATCGCCCAGGGCGGCTGCCTGAATTCCGAGAAAGCGCAGACACAGAAAGGCCATGATCGAGCGCGAAAGTATGAAGATCAGGCTTAAAAGACAGACCCATATAAAACTGGAGCTGTTTAGACGAAAGAAGCGGCGCATGTTGACCTGGTGCAGGTAGCACAGATCGATGAGTTTTTGCGACAGGATGGGCAGGTATGCGAGCAAACGTTCGCGACGCGTATTTTGCGGCCAGGCAATCTTGTTCGGTGAGTGATTTTTGTCCCATATCCGCTGGAGCCATCGGTAAATTCTCGAAATTATGAAATGCAGGGATCCGGGCCAGCAGACTGCAAAAATTACGGCGGCAAAGATAAGAAAAAAAATAAGAAGTGCCCCCTGAAAGAAGGCAGCCAGGTGTTCGACCTTTGATATCAGCAGGGAATGGATACCGATAAACAGTAGAACCACCATACTGCCCATAAATGAGATTAAACTGACGGTCAATGCGGTGCCGAGGTTCATGCCGCCGCGGCTTAAGATGTATATCTGGCCGAATCCGCCGCCGGTTTGTGACGGGGTCAGCATGGCAAGACCCAGGTTGGCCCACTCGGCCTTCAGACAGGTCCAAAAACTCACCCCGGGCTGCAAGACGCGGCCGATCACCCAGATCCGTAAACCGGCTGACAGGGTATCAATTGGCAGAAAAAGCAGCAGCCAGAATAAATAATTCCACTCAAGCCGCTGCCATATTTCAGGTCGCTGGCCGGCGGGTATAGCGGCAAACTGATACCAGAATATGCCAACCGTCAGAACAACAAACAAAAGACCGCCACCGAAAAGTTTGTGAATACCGGGTTTGTTCAGTCTGCTTTCGGCCGCGGTTTGCGATGGTATCGGGTTCGGTCGTATATCTTCAGAAACCGGCAGGGCCTTATGCTGGTTCGGTTTAAAATTGCTTATAATTTTAGAAGTCTGAGCTGACATGTCTTGTACGCATTCCATTTTGAGCCTAAAATTGTTTTGCCGAAAAATCAGGCGGCGCGCTGCTGAATGCAGCCTTTTCGACCATAACGCTGGAAATGCTGGGTGGCCTGATGCATAAACGTTCTGATGGCAGTTTCTCTGCCGGGCTGAAAGCTTCCGTCATAGGGTGTATCCAGATAGGGGACTCTCATACGGTTCATGACCGGTTTTACAATGGCCGAGGTGGTCATGCCCGGCATGCAGGTAAAGGGATACACATTGACGACGCCATTGTAGCCTTCTTTAACAAATTGCAGGATGGCCGCGATGCTCACACAGGTCTCCGTGGTGACATCAAAGGTAAAAATGTCTTCTTTCTTGAGCAGCTTTTCCAGATGACTCACCTTGTGATCGCGCTCCAAATCAATCAGCCGGGAGGCGCGGTTGTAGAACTGTTTTTGCCTCATTTCCTGGTAGAAAAGGTTTGCACCAGAGCTGAAGATCTTGTGAAAATAATTTTTCAAACCACCTAAGTTTCCTTGCTGAAGGTTAAGTCTAAAGTTGATCTTATTCTCCCGCAGTTGCCCGTAAGTGACATAATTCACCCATTCAGCAAGCGAGGAATTGACGACTTCGGCACCATGGCCCTCGAGAGTGCGGATCAGGCCCTGGTTTGAATGAGCGTGCATTCTCAGAAAGATTTCGCCCACAATTCCGATCAGCGGTTTCCTCGGAATAGCGGGATCAATCAGGGCTCTTCCGGTTTTGACAATTTCTTCGAGTTTATCCAGTATCCTGCCAAAATCGTTAGCGGCTGCGCGGGTTTCAAAAAGAGATTCCATTTGCCGCATGGACTGCTCGATGAAGGCATCCGCAATACCTTCTTTGGTCTCGTAGGGCCTGATGCGCCACAAAAGCCGTTCCATCATGTCGGCCACCACCACGGCAACATAGCTTGCTTTTCTGAAATCCAGCATCCGGTTTTTATCGATCACCCCGTCAAGTGAATAGCCGTCTTTGGCAGTGATCGAGACAATTTTGACCCTGTCCAGTTTCGGAAACGTATCCAGCACCATTCGCTGAAACGTGTTGTACATGCCGAAGCGGCAGGGCCCATCGGACTCCGGCAAAAAATACAGATAATTTTCCGGATCAAAGTCGGATCCCCGTTTTTCCTGCTCGGTTTTGAGGAAAAGCAGAATGTCTCCCAGGGTAACCTGGCAGGGGAAGCATTCCTTGCCGGAAGTATACTTTTTACCCAGATCCAGGCCCTTGTAAGTTTCAAGTACCATTGCATTGCTGCCAAAACTTCTGAAGGTGGCTGCCACCAGGTGTGCGGCGATACGATTCATCTCGGGGATGAGGACGGTTTTGTTCTGAAGATTAAATTTGCCAATGCGTTTTGTTTGCGAATCTGGGTTATGTTGATGTTTTGATTTCATTTTCATTTACCTCTTTTGTGAAGTGGTCGTTTTAAATTGGGTTTCGAGTAGAGCCGCTTGCATGCTGTTTTCGATCACGTTTTTATAAGCTTCAAGCCTTGTCATCACACCGGCAGCAGCACTGTGCTCATCCAATTCAAGAATCAAATACGCTTTGTCTCCCATGATGGATTTATAAAAATGCTCAATAAATGAATCCGCACCACAGCC
>JASFPY010000461.1:0-3223 GCA_050115755.1 Desulfobacteraceae bacterium
AAACCACCAGATAAAGGCAATCTTATTCCGGCTTTTCTTTGTCAGATAGTTCCAGAAAGCATGCAAAAAGGCGGCGAGAAGAACTAGTAACAGGGCAGTGCCGGGCATACCATTAACTGTTCCCGCAGGCGCGTTGTGGACAGACCTTCCGATAGTTCGAAATTTCGCTGGAAAGATCCATGGGTTTGAGATGATAGATAAGATCGTCGGGTGAGAAAGGCAGACTACTGAAGATCTGCTTTTCCAGCGCTGCTGTTTTCTGCCACAGCAATAGAATTCGGTGCTGGTGCTCAGGTCGACTGCCGTACCTTTCCTGAATATAGCCCATGCGCTCGTCCAGCGAAACGATCCGGTCATGGAGCACGCGCTTGTCGGCATAATTGACGATCACCGCTTCAGAAAGTATTTGATCCTCGGGATAATCATCGAGGCGGACATGCTGCCTGACCAGGTTGCCGACCTGCGGATATCCGAAATCAGCCAGAACCTGCCCGCCGGTGAGCGCGTGGTTTTCCTCGGTTTCAAAACTGCGGGTCTTGGTAATATCATGTAACAGGGCTGCGGCCTGCACCAGTTGCCCGTTGAGTTGACTGTCCTGAAATTTAAGATGATCCACCAGACATTCGCCAACCCGGCACACCTGAATGGAGTGCGCCACGATGTTCTCAAGCATTTGCATCCGGCACATGAGTTGAAAACACTCATTTCTAGAAGGAATATTCATTTTGTAAGAATCAAATCCACCATTTCGGCAAACCCGTAACCGCCTTCCTGTTGGGTCACCCAGGCCGGTTTATGCGAAATTTTTTCTTCAAACCGTAAAATATTCGCCACGCCCACCGATTGCGGGAAAAATTGAAACATCGGCACGTCATTGGGAGAATCCCCGATGAAAATAACATCTTTCTTTACGGCTGCCAGATCCTCTTCAAACACTTCGGCAAACAGCAGCCGGGTCATGGTGAGCTTATCATATTCACCGAACCAGCCGTTGACATGAATGGAGCTGATTTTCGCCCGGGCGCCGGCTTTTTCAAAAAGCTCAACGATTCGATCGATGTCTTTCATGGACAGGGGCGTTACATCTTCGCAATAATCAATGGCCAGATCGGCTTCCCGATAGTGCTGATCAGCAGATACCCGGCAGCCGGGTATTTTATCCAGAATCTCCCGTTTGATATTTTCCAGCTTTTTATGATCCGCAGCGCGTTGTTGTTCTGTTTTAAAATAGCGCCGCCGCATTTTACGCTGCTGAATATCATAGCAGAAATAAAAGGCCCCGTTTTCTCCGACGACGCCATCCACCGGCCACATGCGGGCGATGTGATCACACCAGCCTGCCGGCCGACCCGTAATGGGAATCATGCAAATACCCGCTTTTTTCAGACCCTCCATTGCGGCGAACACCACGGCCGGCAGGCGACCGTCAAGGGTAAGGGTATCATCGATGTCCGCCAGGACATATCGAATGGTGTTTTTGATTGTTTCGGGAATTTTTTCAATCGGCTTCATTATCTATCCCTGAGGCACTTTAAAGATGATTAAAAAATAGTTTAGCATCTTTTTATTTCCAATCCAAATAAAGTATTATATTATCGATTCTAAATAAAATTAAAAAGGAAGACAAAATTGAGAGAAGCACTGATCACCGCAATGGAAAATGCCGTTTTTGAAGTCAGGAAATGGCCGCAAAAAAAAGTCCGGATATTTCATCATAATGATTCCGACGGGCTCACCTCAGGAGCCATCCTCACCAGGGCATTTCAACGCGCCGGCTTTAAGGTTAACCGCTCCTGTCTGGAAAAGCCATATCCGAAGCTGTTGCACAAAATCTATGAACAAACAGGCGGTTTAATCATCTTTGCAGATTTCGCCGGCCGGATTGCACCGCTGCTATCAGATTTGAACCGAAGCCGCAACCTTACCTTGATCCTGGACCATCATGTTGCCGAAGCCAGCACCGACCCCATGGTACACAACCTGGATCCGGATTTATACGGGCTCAAAGGCGACCGGGACATATCCGGTTCCACAACCTGCTATCTCTTTGCCAGGGCACTGGACCCTGCCAATGACGATCTTGCCCATCTTGCTGCCCTTGGTGCGGTGGGAGATGAGTTTTTTGTGGATGGTCGCCTGGCCGGGGAAAATCGTGACGCCGCTGTCGAAGCGCTCAACCAGGGCAAACTGGAGATTCATGAACATGAAGCCGGTGAGCGCTACTATTTAAAGACTCCCGGGGGAACCGTCGCCTGTGACGAACTCGGTGCTTACCTGGATACCCTGGGTGCCGCCGGCTATTATCAAAATGGTCCGGACATGGGAATCCGCGTCTGCCTGGAGGGCACGGGCGCTGAATCCGACCGGATGCTCAAAAAGCTGCAGGCCATCCAGCATAAAGCCTTTGAGAAGGAGATATCAAAAATTCAGTCTGAAGGGTTGAAAAAAACGGCTCATATTCAGTGGTTCCACGTCGAGAATCGCTTTGCGCCCATGGGGGTCAAAATGATCGGCGTATTCTGCGATGCCATCAAAAACGCCGATATTGTCGATAAACAGCTTTATGTTGCCGGCTTTCAAATCATTCCCAACGAAATCCCGGGTTTCGGACCTATCGAATTCAATGCGGTCAAGATATCCATGCGGGTATCGGCTCAAATAGAGGCTGAGATCCGGGCCGACAAAAAAATGGGGCTTGATATTTTATTGCCCCGGGCCACCAACAAACTTGGCGGTTTCTCTGATGCCTGCCATAGCCTGACAGCAGCCACCACGGTGGCCATTGGACAGGAAGAAGCATTAATCGAAGAAATGGAAAAGATCCTCAATGCTTGATCTCATGCATCAACCATCAAACATTTTTGGATATTCGATATTTCAGAGCAATAATATTATTGTTGGAGGTTTGAGTTCCAAGGCTAGAGGCATGAATATTTGAAATCTAAAAAATCATTCGATTTTTTTGCCTCAAACCTAAAGCGAAGCGATCCTCAAGTGAAACGGTCCTTGAGCGAAGCGCTCTTTTCTCCGTATTGAACATTTCGGGAGATAATTTTTTCTTAAATCTTATTTAACGAAGTCGCGTAAATAAAAGTTACAGAAAAAAGGAGAAAACTATGGGTAAAGGATCGGCGTTTGGAAAGACCATATTAATCGGAGATGCTTTTGTGTTACGGGAAGTCCCCGCCATTGTCTCTTCCATACCGTTTGAAACGGAGTGTGT
>JASFPY010000462.1:0-3220 GCA_050115755.1 Desulfobacteraceae bacterium
CTGCCATAGAATTTGAATTTGGAAATTTTCAGAATACAAATATATCAGAACCGGTCGGTATATTTAGTTAACATCGATCTGACTACCGAAAAAACAAGGCGAACTATTTTTTAAGCTGACGGATATAAAAGTGGAGCTGTGAAACGGTTTGATCCAGAATGGCAGGGTCTCGGCTGGAGGCGTATAACGCCGCCGCACCGTTTAAAGAAATGATGATGTAATTGGCAATCTCATGAAAATTTAAATTTTCTTTGAGCAACCCCTTGTGCTCAGCCTGTTCCAGCCAGGTGCGCAGCAGCCCGGCCAGCTGATGAAAACCGCGCATCAGGTGACTGCTCATGGCAGCGGATTGCCCCGAAAGCTCCACCAGCATGCTGTGGAAAAAACAGCCGCCCTCGAATACGTGCTTTCCGAGTTTGGTTTTAATATCATTTTTGATCAGGGTTTGAATGCGTTCCAGCGGGTCGGCGCTGGACTGAATGCCCTGAAAGACAACTTTGCGCCAGATACCCAGGGCTTCATCGTAAACTGCATACCAGAGATCTTCTTTGCTGGCAAAATGGCCGTAGAGCCCGCCTTTTGTCAAGCCGGTGGCCTGCAGGATGTCATTAATTGAGGTGTTGTAATAGCCCTTGACACAAAAGAGCTTTAAGGATTTTTCAACGATATTTTGACGTGTTTGGGCACCTTTTGCAGACATGATTTCCCTATGTATCAATTATATACCGACCGGTCTTTATCTAATAAAATCCATGTTTTTTGTCAATGTATTTTTTAATTTGACAAGTGAATCGCCTTTTTCTAATGTGAGGCACCTAATAGATTGAATTTATATTATTGTACATACAAACCCTGGATTGTGCCCGAAAGCGGCTTCAATTAAAAGGACGTGCCTACTATTTACCACAACATGTATAGCCTCACCTGGAGGCATTGCTGGATTTAACCTTTTTTATTCGGAGAAGGGAGGTATTCATGAACAAAAAATTATTGGGATTTGGAATTCTGCTGGCACTTATTGTAGGGATCCCGTCTATGGTCGCAGCCGGCCCAGAAGTCGCGGGCGTAACCGACACCGAGGTGGTGGTCGGATGGACCACACCGCTTTCCGGACCTGCGGCGCTGTGGGGCGTTACGGGCCTTGGCGGCAGGGCGTGGGCGGATTATATCAATGAACAGGGCGGTATCCATGGTCGCAAAATTAAAGTCATGCTCAAAGATGACGGCTACAATCCCGCCCGGGCGCTGGCAAATCTTCAGGAAATGAAAGGGAAAATATTTGCGGCTTGCGGTCTGCTGGGAACGGCCATCCTGAACGTAACCAAGGACTTCTTCCCGGAAAATAACGTGCCTCTGATTACCGCTTACGGGGACGTCAGAATCTGGTCGCGGGTACCCAGAGACAAATTGAAATATATTTTCATCTCATACCCGGATTATGAAGACGAAGCGCATTATCTGACTGCCTACGCCGTCAAATCGCTGGGAGCCAAAAGCGTTGCCGTCTTCTATCAAAATGACGACTATGGTAAAATGGCGCTGGCCGGCGTCAAAAAAGGCCTGGCAGCGACCGGCGGCCGCGCCAAATTGGCCGGCGCGGTTCCTTACGAGGTCACCGAGCGCTCACTGGCGACCCATGCGCTTAAGCTCAAAGAATCCGGGGCCGACACGCTTATTATTTACCCCACGCCGGCACACGGTGCCATTATCACCAAAGAAATTGCCAAAATTGGTTACCAGCCCAAGGTCCTGACGACCTTTACGCTGGGCGATCCCATTATGTACAAAATCGCCGGGCCCACATGGGAAGGCACCTATATCGGGCTTCCCGGAAATTCAGGTCAACCCGGATCTGATCCGGCTGCTGACCGGGTCGCCGACATCATCAAAAAATACAATCCCAAAATCGCCGGCAGAGAATATCTAGCACTTTTTGGCGCTGTATCCATGATGCATCTGGTAGAGGGTCTAAAAAATGCCGGGCCGAATCTGACGCCCGAAACCATGGTCAAAGGCATGGAGATGATCAGCGAATGGAAACCTGAAGGTCTGGGTGCCCGGGTGACCTATACGCCCGACCGCAGGCATGGAAACAATGCCACGCGCATGGGTATCGCCAAAGGCGGCAAGGTTGTGGCCCTGGAGCCGTTCACCCTTTTTCAGCCTCATTTCTAATATAATGAAACTATTGGATATTGATGGGCTGATGATCAGCTTCGGCGGTATCCAGGCCCTGGCCGGTATCAGCCTAACGCTGGAGCGAGAGGAAATTCTGGCGGTCATCGGCCCTAACGGGTCCGGTAAAACCACACTGTTTAACTGTATCTCGGGCGTTTACAGGCCGGATGAAGGCGGAATTCGCTTGGAGGGGGAAAGCCTGCTGGGGCTTTCCCCCGACGCCGTCGCCCACAAAGGTATCGCCCGCACCTTCCAAAATCTGCGTCTATTCCTGCATATGACCGTCCTGGATAATTTGCTGCTGGGCCGTCATATCCAGTTTCGAAAAAATCCATTCAGCGCCATACTGCGTTTGCGGGGCGAAGAGTTGCGCCACCGCAGGCTGGCCGAAGAGATAATTGATTTTCTGGATCTTCAGGCGTTTCGGCAGGCCCGGGTCTCCGATTGCCCCTATGGGGTGCAAAAGCGGGTCGAGCTGGGCCGCGCTTTGGCGATGGAGCCCCGTTTGGTGCTACTGGATGAGCCCATTGCCGGATTGACCGCCGAAGAAAAAGAAGAAACCGCCTATCGCATCACTGAAATTCGCGGCAGATATAAAACCGCCGTTCTGCTGGTCGAACATGACCTTAGAATCGCCTCAAGGCTGGCAGACCGTATGGTCGCTCTGGATTACGGGCAATTGATTGCCCAGGGCTCTCCAGATCAGGTGCAGCAAACGCCCGCGGTGATCAAGGCGTATCTGGGAGAAGACTGAAAAAGGTGAAATTTTCAGACTGATGATCGTTCCGTATTTCGAATAAGAGAATACAATGACGCCTTTGCTCAAAATTGCAACCATCGAAACCCTTTACTATGATCGCATCTATGCGCTGCATGGACTTTCGCTGGAAGTAAAGGAAAAGGAAATTTTTGCCGTGCTGGGACCCAATGGCGCCGGAAAAACCACCCTGCTCAAAACCATAGCCGGTTTGCTCAAAGATCAGCCGAAGAAGGGTACCATTGAATTTGAGGGCAGGCGCATTCATCGGCTGGCTCCGGAAAG
>JASFPY010000463.1:0-3218 GCA_050115755.1 Desulfobacteraceae bacterium
AGGATTCACCAAACGCCTGGAAGACAAAATTATCTGCGACATGTTCTGCGGGCAGCCGTTCTGCCAGATCCACCGGAATGGATCGGTATAGCCGGTCGAGATTTTGATTGATGATCTCAGCGTAGTTGCTCATCTGCCGGTACGGTTCACAAGGGGTTGACAGGTTCAGCATTTAGTATCCATCTCAAAAATAGGATGTTGGTTTAAGATTCCGTCTTCGCCACGCAAAAAGCGTGGCTTCGCCGAGACAGGCGCGGCGGGGCCGGGCTTTAAACCGGAGGTCCGCCTGAGGCGGATTGAGGATTTAAAGCGGGGCACCAACAAAGATATTGGGCCAAAAGGCATTTTTGAGATGGGTGCTATAAAAATCCCGCGGAAGAGTTGACTTCCGCGGGACATTAATAAACGAGTGAGGCATACTATTTTTTATCTTCCTCTTTAACCTCTTCAAAATCTGCGTCAACCACATCCTCGTCCGCCGCACCGCTACCACCGGCAGCTTGTTCGGCGGATTCTGCACCGGCTCCGGCCTGTTGCTGGTCCTGAGAGGCCTGTTGATACATGGCTTCAGCCAGCTTATGGGAGGCCTGGGTGAGCTCCTCGCTGACGCGCTTAATCTCAGCCGCATCCTCGCCTTCCATAGCTTTGCGCAGCGCTGCAATGGATTCTTCAACTTTGGTTTTGGTGTCACTGTCGACCTTTTCACCCAGATCTTTGATTGATTTTTCGGTCGAATAAATCAGGGCATCGGCTGAATTGCGGGCTTCGACCAGATCCCTTTTCTTCTTATCATCTTCAGCATGCATTTCGGCATCCTTAACCAGCTTGTCGATTTCTTCCTGGGACAGGCCGGAGGAAGCCGTAATCTGGATTGACTGTTCTTTACCCGTGGCCTGGTCTTTGGCCGAGACGTTGACGATCCCGTTGGCATCGATGTCAAAGGTGACTTCGATTTGAGGGACGCCCCGCGGAGCGGGCGGTATGCCCACCAGTTCAAAGCGACCCAGGGTTTTATTGTTGGCTGCCATTTCGCGTTCGCCCTGCAGCACGTGAATCGATACCGCCGGCTGATTGTCCGCCGCTGTAGAAAATATCTGGCTCTTTTTAGTCGGGATGGTGGTGTTCTTTTCAATCAGACGGGTCATGACGCCACCAAGTGTTTCAATACCCAGAGAAAGCGGCGTCACATCCAGTAACAGAACATCTTTGACATCCCCTTTCAGCACTCCGCCCTGGATGGCGGCACCGAGTGCAACGACTTCATCGGGATTGACCCCTTTGTGTGGCTCTTTTTCAAAAATTTTCTTGACGCGTTCCTGGACAGCCGGCATACGGGTCATGCCGCCGACCAGAATCACCTCGTTGATATCACCGGCACTCAGACCGGCGTCTTTCATGGCCGTTCGACAGGGCGCCTCGAGTTTGTCCAATAAATCGCCGACCAGTGCTTCCAGTTTGGCCCGGCTGAGTTTAATGTTCAAATGTTTGGGACCGCTGGCATCGGCAGTGATAAAGGGCAGATTGACATCGGTTTCCATGGATGTTGACAGTTCCATTTTGGCTTTCTCGGCAGCTTCTTTCAGCCGCTGCAATGCCATTTTGTCATTTCGTAAATCGATGCCCTGATCCTTCTTGAATTCATCGGCCAGGTAATCAATGAGCCGCAGATCAAAGTCTTCCCCGCCAAGGTGGGTGTCACCATTGGTAGCCTTGACTTCAAAAACGCCTTCGCCGATTTCCAGAACGGAAATATCAAAGGTTCCGCCACCCAGATCGAAAACGGCAATTTTCTCCTCACCTTTTTTGTCCAGACCGTAAGCCAGCGATGCCGCCGTGGGTTCATTGATAATTCTCAAAACATTCAGACCGGCAATCTTGCCGGCATCTTTGGTGGCCTGGCGCTGGCTATCATCAAAATAAGCCGGAACCGTGATGACGGCATCGGCCACTTTTTCGCCTAAATATTCCTCAGCTGAATGCCTGATGTCGGCCAGCACAAAGGAGGAGATTTCAGCCGGACTGTATTTTTTACCTTTCATACCAATGCGGATATCGCCGTTGGACGCCTCTTCGATCTTGTAAGGCAGGATCTTGACATCATCTTGTACTTCTTTTGATGTAAATTTGCGTCCGATCAGTCGCTTGACCCCGAAGACCGTATTCTCCGGATTTGTGATTGCCTGCCGTTTTGCGATCTGGCCCACCAAACGCTCATCACTTTCTGAAATCGAAACAATTGAAGGGGTCGTACGACCACCTTCTGGATTTGTGATGATCTTGGCGTCACCGCCTTCCATGACTGCAACGCATGAATTGGTAGTGCCGAGATCAATTCCAATAACCTTAGCCATTTTCGATTACCTCCTTAACTTTCCAAATCTTTTATTCACATTATTTAAGTTTCTGTCAGTATATCTATCTATATATCTTTCCCGGTTTTTGTTTTCGGCACGGCAACCACCACCATGGCCGGCCTCAACAGCCGGTCATGGATCAGGTACCCTTTTTGAAATTCGCTAATCACGGTGTTTTCAGGATAATCATCGGTTTCTTCCCGCATAACAGCTTCGTGGTAGGCGGGATCGAAGGTTTTACCCTGCGCCTCTATGGGGGTGACATTAAATTTTTCAAATACCCGTAAAATCTCATTAAGGGTAAGATTCAGGCCTTCAATCAGGTTTTTATCGGCTTTTTTCCCGTCGCTTGATGAATTGATGGCCAGCTCCAGATTATCGATGACCGAAAGCATGTCTTTGAGCAAAGATTGGTTGGCGTATTTTCTAAATTCCTCCATCTCGCGCGCTGAGCGTTTTTTATAATTTTCGAATTCAGCCGTAACCCGCAAAAGCCGATCGTAAGTCTCTTTGGCCTCCTCCTCCTTGGCTTCAAACCGGGCTTCCAGTTCTTTAAGGGAATTTTCCGTATCTGTATTATCCAAATCCCCGGTTTCGCTTTCAAGCGGTTGATCATTATCGGCTGCCTGTTTTTCGGTGTTTTCGTTTTTTGCTGTTTCTTCAGTGTCGATATTGATCTTAATTTTCTTTTTTGGTGACATACGCCGATTCTTTCTCCTGATTCGCCAATGGCATGGAATATTATTGACCTGAAAAATAAGACTGTTTGAATCGATGTCAAGCAGGTATCAACAAGGTTTTAACCTTAAAAATGCAAGGGTTTAGGGCTATTTTTCATACCTTTTAAGTATTAAATGTTGCGCT
>JASFPY010000464.1:0-3212 GCA_050115755.1 Desulfobacteraceae bacterium
GAAGGCACTCTGCAGGATTTTGAAAATTTCGTCAAACTTACCCAGGCCAGCCCCTATCAGGATATATGCAGCGGCATGGTCATCGAACCCAACGATGTGCCTCATGAAATCCGCCATGCCCATATGATTTACGCGGCGATGAAATATTCCGAAAAGCCCTTCATGGGAAGCGCCATGGGTGCAAAATGCGCCCGGGACAGTATCCGGATGGCTTCCATTCTGTTTGGCAGCGAAGACCGGTTGACGGAAAAACCTTGCATGATCAGCATTCTGACCTCCCTTACGCCGCTGGGATATGATGAGCGCATGTTAGGGGCAATTATTGAATATGCCCGTGCGGGTCAGCCCCAGTTGATTTCATCGTTGGTGATTGCCGGGGCAACTGGCCCTACCACGCTGGCCGGGACCCTGGCGCTTCAAAACGCTGAAATCCTGGCGGGGATCGTTCTAACCCAGCTGGTATGCGAAGGAGCTCCCGTGGTTTTTGCGGGCTCTTCTTCTAATGCCGAAATGCGTTCGGGTGCGCTAAGCATCGGGTCACCGGAAATGGCGATCAATGCGGCGGCAACTGCCCAGATGGGGCGGTTTTACAACCTGCCCGTCAGAGGCGGTGGCGCCATCAGTGACGCCAAGGTGCCGGATGCCCAGGCGGCCTATGAATCGATGATGAGTTTGCTGATGGCCCAGGTCAGCGGGATTAATTTTGTACTGCACAGCGCCGGCATCCTGGAATCATACAGCTGCATGTCTTATGAGAAATTTGTTATCGATGATGAAATTTGCGGCATGGTCAAACGCATCAAAAAAGCCTATGCGGTTAACGCAGAGACCCTCGCCCAAGATGTGATCAAAGGAGTCGGTCCGGGCGGCCACTTTCTGGACCAGGACCATACCTTTGAGCATTTTCGCTCGGAGTTTTATCAGCCGAGAATCTCCAATCGGGACAACTTTGACATTTGGTTTGCCAATGGTTCAAAACAAATTATGGAAACCGCCAATAATAAACTCAAACAAATATTGGCCGATTACAGCGCTCCAGACCTGCCGGCAGAGGCAGACAAGGATCTGAAGCGGTTCATCGAAAATATTCAATAGCGCACATAAAGGAGTACACAATGGCAATGGAGCTGAGAGCAATTCATGAAAACTGTTCCGGGTGCGGCGTTTGCCGGGTGGTCTGCGCCCTGGAAAATTTTCGCGAGGTGAATCCTGCCAAGGCGGCCCTGCGAATCGAGGGGCGGTTCCCGGCACCGGGTGACTACCGGATCCACCTGTGTGACCAGTGCGGGTTATGTGCCGAGGTGTGTCCGGTGCAGGCGATCGAAATGAAGGACGGTGCCTTTATTATTGATCCGGAGGAATGTACGGGATGTATGCAATGTGTCGAGGAATGCCCGCATGATGTTTTATTTGAGCACCGGCAGATGGATATCCCCATTAAATGTACCCTTTGCGGAGAGTGTGCCAAAATCTGTCCTCGCGGCGCGTTGCAACTGGTCGTCGATAAAAAGGCTTAATTTTGTATGACTCATACTCCATAATGTCCCCTACTATTCAATAAATAGAGGAAGGAGCGTTCCAGATGATTGATGGATATGCAGGATCGATTTTAAGGGTAGACCTGAGTTCCGGTGAGGTGAGTAAAACGCCCTTAGACGACGAAATGATCGAAAAATATATCGGCGGCAGGGGGTTCGTGGCGAAATTGCTTTATGACGAGCTGCCGCCGAATACCGATCCCTATAGCCCTGATAATATGTTTCTGGCGGCGACCGGTCCGCTTTCGGGTTATTTTCTGCCGGCCAGCGGCAAAATCCATTTCGGCACCAAATCGCCGGCCACCGGCGGGTATGCGGACAGCAACATGGGCGGTCATTTCGGTCCGGCCTTAAAATACGCCGGCTATGATGTGCTGGTGCTGACGGGCAGGGCTGCAACGCCAAGTTATCTGTTTATCGATGATGAGCAGGTGGAGATTCGCCCGGCCGAAAGCTACTGGGGGATGGGTGCGCTGTCGTGTGAAGCCCGGCTCAAAAAGGACCTGGGAGAGGATTTTCAAATTCTCACCATCGGGCCGGCTGGAGAAAACCGGGTGCGGTTTGCCTGTATTTCTCATGATTTCGGGCGCCAGGCCGGCCGTACCGGCGTCGGAGCCGTACTGGGGTCCAAAAATATTAAAGCCGTCGCCGTCAAAGGAACCGGCAGCCTGCCGGTTTATGATGTTGAGCGGGCTTATGCCGCCGGCAAGGATGCCTATCAGAAGGTGTTTGCAAAAACCGGGTTTAAAGAATGGACGCCCGAAGGGACTGCCGGCATTACCGACTGGACCAACGCAGTTGGTGTTTTTCCCACCCGAAATTTTCAAACCTCATATGCCGAGCACCACAAATCCATTAATGGCAAAGCGATTCTTGACCAGCTGAAAATAACGGATAAGGGTTGTTTCTGTTGCCCTACACCGTGCGGAAAATATGGCCATACCAAGACCGATCTGGGTACAGCATACGTGGAAGGGCCGGAATATGAGACCATCGCCCTTTTTGGGGGCAACTGTCTGCTGCAGACCATATCGGAGGTGGCCTACGCCAATTATGTATGTGATGAACTTGGCATCGATACGATTTCGGCCGGCGTCGTCATCTCCTGGGCCATCGAATGTGTTGAAAAAGGGCTTCTCGATCCGTCGCAGGTGGGCCGCGAGATTCAGTTCTCTGATCTGGGCACCGTGGAATTTTTGCTCACTCAGATTGCCCGCCGCCAGGGAATTGGCGATCTGCTGGCCGAGGGCGTCAAGGCGGCTTCTGAAAAGATTGGAAAGGGCTCCGAAGCCTTTGCCATCCATGTCAAGGGCCTCGAATGGACAGGCTACGAAACCCGCAACGCACCTTCGATGATGTTGGCCTATATGACGGCGGATATCGGTGCCCACCACAACCGCGCATGGGTGCTGGGTTACGATGTGGCCGGCGCCTGGACCAGCGTTACGGATTTGATCAGCAGCGGCGGCGATTCGGAAAAAATGCCGAAAGCAGAGGTCAAACCGGAATGCGCTCAATATGTAATCGACAGTCAGCACACCCGGCCGCTGTTCGATGCCCTTGGCATTTGCCGTCTGCAGTACATGGAGCTGGGTTTCGAGGAAGAAAATTACGAGGCGCTTTTTTATCGAATCACCGGCAAAAAGAAAAGCTGGCAGGAGTTGCTAACGGTCT
>JASFPY010000465.1:0-3211 GCA_050115755.1 Desulfobacteraceae bacterium
AAAAGTAACGATCTGCAGTGGCAGCAAGATCTCAAATAGCAGAAACCATCAATGCCTTAAAGCATACCCTTGAAGATTTAGCAGAGAGGGGGCATCGGGGGTTTGATTGCAGCGACGACAGTCTTGCAAAACTGGCGGAATGGGGGGCGGCGCCTCAGCTGCGTTGCGAAACCCTGAAGCATATATGGTTGGATCTGGGAGATTGCCAGCGCTGCAAGCTTGCCAGGGATCGCAAAAATATTGTCTTCGGCGCTGGCAGTTCATCGGCCAAAATCATATTTGTCGGAGAAGGTCCGGGGTTTGAAGAAGATCAGCAGGGTGAACCTTTTATCGGTCCGGCGGGACAGCTGCTGACCAAAATTATCGAAGCCATTCACCTGAGGCGCGACCAGGTATATATTTGTAACATAGTCAAGTGTCGACCGCCGCGAAACCGCAACCCCCAGCCCGATGAGATTAAGACCTGTTTACAATTTTTAGATCGCCAGATTGCAGCGATCCGGCCTGGCTTTATCTGTGCCCTGGGCTCTGTCGCAGCCCAAACGCTTTTAAATACAGACGTACCCATTTCCAGACTCAGAGGGCGTTTTCATGATTATAAAGGAATAAAATTGCTTCCAACCTACCATCCGGCTTATCTTCTGCGCAATCCCGAAAAAAAGAGAGATGTATGGGAAGATATGAAGATGCTAATGAAGGAATATCCGTATGAAGCTTAAATTTTTGTTTGTTTTTTTGTTACTCCCTTTTGTGTTTTTTATTTTTAGCACGTCCCAGGCTGCCCAAGGTGATATTTACATTATTGAAGTCGCCGATGCGATCAGTCCGGGAACGGCGGAATTTATTCAAAACAGCATCGCAAAGGCCGAAGCAGAACAGGCGGCCTGCATTATCATCGAGCTGGATACGCCCGGAGGGCTGGCCGAATCCATGCGCCTGATTATTCAGGATATTCTCGGCAGTCGCGTGCCGGTAGTCGTCTATGTATCGCCATCCGGAGCCCGGGCAGCTTCGGCGGGCGTCATGATTACCATGTCGGCTGATGTTGCCGCCATGGCTCCCGGTACCAACATCGGAGCAGCCCATCCCGTTGGTGCCGGCGGCAAGGATATCAGCGGCAAGATGTCGGAAAAAGTGATCAACGATATGGTTGCCCAAGCCAAGAGTGTTGCTGAAGAACGCGGGCGCAATAAGGAATGGGTAGAGCAGGCTATCCGGGAAAGTGTCTCGGTGACCGAGACAGAGGCGCTAAAAGAAAACATCATCGATCTAATTGCCAAAGACACCGATGATCTCATCCGGCAACTCGAGGGCCGTAAAATCAAGGGCAAAGGTGTTTTAACACTGGATAAGGCCGAGAAAGTGGTCGTCAAACCGAGCCTGCGGACCAAAATTTTAAAAACGATCAGCAACCCGAATATTGCCTATATTTTGCTGATGATTGGATTTGCCGGGCTTTATTTTGAACTGTCCCATCCGGGTGCTATTTTCCCAGGCGTGATCGGTGGTATTGCGCTGATCCTGGCATTTTTCGCCCTGCAGACTTTACCGGTCAATTATGCCGGAATATTACTGATTATTCTCGCAATTATCTTTTTTATCATGGAGATGAAAATTTCCAGTTACGGGCTTTTGAGTGTGGCCGGTATCGTCTCGTTGCTTTTAGGGTCATTAATGATGTTTAAAGATACCGGTCCAGATATGAGATTGTCGTTGAAGGTGCTGCTGCCGACGATCATTTTGATTTCCGGTTTTTTTGTATTTGTCGCCGGGCTGGTGTTTCGCGCGCAAATTTCTAAACCCAGGACCGGAACAAAGGGACTCGTGGGGGAAATCGGCATTGTCAAAAAAGCGCTGACACCGGAAGGCAAGGTATTTGTTCATGGTGAGCTTTGGAATGCCAGAGCTGAAAAGGCGATTGATGAAAATACCAAAGTTCGGGTCGTTAATGTTGAGAATTTAATGCTGCAGGTCGAGACGCTGGATGACCATCCCGGTGCTTAACCCGATTTTGAAAGGGTTTCAAATTTTAGACCGGAAATTTTCAAGCGAACTTTTTGGCACTGGTATGCGGGAAGCTGGGCTTGAGATTTACAGCCCGAGGTGGTAAGCCATATTCATATAGCAAACTGCATAATGAACCACTCATAAAAGGAGGATCGCATGAGTTACTTTACCCCTGTTGTCATCCTGGTGCTTGTCATCTTTTTCCTGTCGGCGGCATTAAGGATACTTAACGAATATGAACGCGGCGTGATATTCAGGCTGGGGCGGGTAATCGCCGCCAAGGGACCGGGCCTAATCATATTGATTCCGCTCATTGATAAAATGGTAAAAGTGAGCCTGCGCCTGGTGGCCATGGATGTAGACCCGCAGGACGTGATCACTCGGGACAATGTATCGGTAAAGGTCAATGCGGTTATTTACTTCAGGGTGATCGACCCCATCAAAGCAATTGTCGAAGTCGAAAATTACAGTTACGCCATGTCCCAGCTGGCGCAGACAACCTTGAGGAGTGTGTGCGGTCAATCTGAACTCGATGATCTTTTGGCCGAAAGGGAAAAGATCAACACGGAATTGCAGGAGATCCTGGATACCCACACCGATCCGTGGGGCATTAAGGTTGCCACCGTAGAGCTCAAACACATTGATTTGCCCGGGGAGATGCAGCGGGCGATTGCACGACAAGCCGAGGCTGAAAGGGAAAGACGGGCCAAGGTGATTAATGCCGAAGGTGAGTTCCAGGCAGCGAGCAAACTGGCTGAAGCCTCCGAGATCATCGAGAAACACCCCACCGCCTTACAACTCAGATATCTGCAAACCATGAATGAAATGTCGACTGAAAGTAATTCGACGATGATTTTTCCGATTCCGATTGAGCTTTTCAAACCCTTTGCCCGCCTTTTTGAAAAAGGCGATAAAGAATGATTGACACCTTAATATAATTTGGATATTAAATTAGACTTTTTTATTTAATACCAAGGGGTTCGGAGTTTCGTCTTGAAATTGGCTAATTGAATCATATCTGCGTGATCCACAGGCGGGGGCTTTGCAGCCTCCGCTTGTGCTTTCAACAAAAGAAAGAAGGAGAACAGATCGAAATGAGTGAGAATTCAGAGGAAACCAAGGAGAAAGCCGCCAAGGCCGAAGATAAGCCGGAGGAAACCGGGGGGAAAGCAGCCGGAGCCGAAGAGAAACCGAAGGAAACTGC
>JASFPY010000466.1:0-3202 GCA_050115755.1 Desulfobacteraceae bacterium
GATGATATAGTCGCTGCAGCGTTCCATAGGCCTTGGTGCAGAGCGGTGCGTTCGGAAAGCCGGGCCAGGACTCAATGTGGCTGACAATATTGCCGGTTTTATAAAATTTAATGCCGCAAAATGGCGCCTGGTTACATCCATCACAGAATGTGTAGCCCACCGTTTGTTCTGCAGTCATTGGATTGTCAACATCCATCGGATAGGACCCGTCGCTGTCAGCCATCTTGATAATCGACCTCGTATAATTGACCTGCTGTTGTAAATAGTGAAGGTCGGTTTGGCTGTCAACGGTAATTGTTTTTAAATTGTTAGGATTCGATGTTGACAAAGCCTGATATTTGACCTACTGGGGTACTGTACCCCAATAAACATTTTTATCCAGGAAAATCCGATGGTCGATCTTGCCGATGATTTGATAATCGAGGCGCCGGTGTCCATCCGGCAAAAGGTTTATGACTTCCTCAGAAATGAAATTCTCTCCAACCATATTCAGTCCGGGGATCGTCTGGTCGAAGGCCGTTTGGCGAGGCAAATTAATGTTTCCCGAACGCCCGTCCGCGAAGCCCTCCACATTTTGGAGATGGAAGGCCTGATCGAGTCGATTCCCCGAGTCGGTTACCGGGTGAAGGAACTGCGCTGGGAGGATGTTGAAGAGCTTTGTGAAATTCGGGCAGTCAATGAAATTTTAGCCGCCAGGTGGGCGATGAAGCGCATTGCCCCCGAAGAACTGGCGGCCATGAAGGAAAATATTGATACCGCTGAAGCTGAAATCCAGGGAGGGCAGCCGAAACTGTTTGTCGAAAGAGATGCCGAATTTCATGAAATGCTGGTTGCGGCGAGCGGGAGCCGGAGGCTGCTGGAACTGTGTCAGATGCTTCGCCGTCATATGTTGCGGTATCGGGTCGAAAGCCTCTATGTTGCTGAATCCGGTCTGAGGGCGGTCAGCGGCCACCGCAGGATTTTAGCATGCCTTGAAAATAAAGATGAGATGGGAATCGAAGCGGCGATCCGTGAGCATCTGGAACAGTCCAAGCGCGATATTCTTCGCTTTGCATTTGAGATGAAACCGCAAACAGATCAAGAGGGTGATTGATGGATGAAATTAAGTTTTACGGCCGCGGGGGGCAGGGTGTCGTGATGGCTTCGCAGATGCTGGGGTTTGCCTTTTTCAAAGCCGGTTATTACCCGCAATGTTTTTCAGTTTTCGGTGGAGAGCGCAGGGGGGCGCCGGTTGTCAGTTTTTTACGAGTGGATGAAAAAAAAATATTGCTTAAATGCGGCATCAAGCATCCCAATGAAATGATTTATCTGGACGACAGCCTCATTGATGCCCGGGAAGTCAAATCCTTGCTCAAACCGGGCGGTAAAATTCTGATCAACACCGGCCAACCGCAAGCTGCATATAAGAAATTAGACCCGTTTTCCATTGGCCGGGTTGATGCCCGTGCCATCTCCGAACAGCAGGGTTTAGGCCGTACCATCAATACGGCGATTCTGGGCGCATATGCCCGTCTGTCGGGCAAACCTTCCGTGGCGGTTTTGCTGGCAGCGATCGAAGAAATGGTTCCAGCCCAAAAAAAGGAAAATCTGGCAGCGGCTCAGCTGGCTTATGAGCAGCTCGAAATCCATTGAAACAAGGTGCTGGTTTGAAACAACCCAGATGTATCCACCCCGAGTACATTGTACCCGTATCGCGTGCGAGCACCGAAGATTTTAAAACCGGTGAATGGAACCGCGATCGACCGCTTTTCCAGGAAAAATTGTCGCCCTGTCGGATTGCCTGCCCGGTCGGAAATCACATTGCGCTGGCTTTATTCCATGCCTCCGAGGATCGTTTCGACGAAAGCCTGAGTGTGTTTCTGCAGGAAAACCCGCTGCCCGGCGTTTGCGGCCGGCTGTGTTACCATCCCTGCCAGAGCGATTGTAATCGCGAGCAATTCGACGGTGCCGTTAATATCCGGGCCCTGGAAAGAAGTGTCGCTGACAGGGGTGATGCCCGGCCGGCAGCGTTAACCGATATCGGCAAAAATCAGCCAGTGGCCGTGGTGGGTTCCGGGCCTGCCGGCCTGGCGGCAGCCTATCACCTGTCGCGCATGGGACACCCCGTTACGGTGTTTGAGGCGGAAAATCAGGCAGGCGGGATGCTGCGATTGGCCATTCCGCTGCACCGCCTGCCCGAAGCAGTTCTGGAGCGTGATCTGGCGCGTATATTGAGCCTTGGAATTGATTTACAGTGTAATGTCTGCGTTGACGCTCATGAGCTGGAGCGATTTTTGGCGGAATTTCAGGCGGTCTTTTACGCCGTGGGCGCGCATCAAAGCCGCCGGCTTGAAATTCCGGGGGCCGATCACCGGCAGGTGATGTCCGGCTTGCCGTTTTTAAAGAAAGTGCGCAACGGAGAACTCGAAAAACTGGCTGGGCGCACGGTGGTGATCGGCGGCGGCAACGTTGCCATTGACGTCGCCATGACCGCCCGACGGCTGGGTGCGGATCATGTCGATATCGTCAGCCTGGAACAGCACAATGAATTGCCGGCGCATGCCGGCGACGTTTTGGATGCCCGGCAAGAGGACATCTCTTTTCATTACGGTTGGGGGCCCGGCGAAATCGGTGCCAGAGGCAATCAGGGACTCGATGTTAAATTTTTCCGCTGCCTGTCGCTATGGGATAGGGGCGGAAATTTTGCCCCCCGTTTTAATCCAGAAGAAACCCTGATTCTCGATGCGGATTCGGTGATTGCGGCCATCGGGCAGCAACCCGAAATCGGCGGCGCTGGCACCGGAATGCTGAATATGAAGGCAGAAAGCCTTTTGCGAGCCCATCCAAAAACCCTGGCATCACCGATTAAAGGGCTGTATGTCGGTGGCGATGTGGGCGGCGCCGCCGGGTCGGTGGCCGCCGCATTGGGTGCCGGTAAACGCGCCGCCCTGAGTATCCACCTCCAGCTGAATGCTGAAGCTTACGGGCAAAACATTTCCGCCGTGGAATTTCTCGAGGGGCAGGGATTTTCAATTGAAGCATTTTTTAACCCCCGGCAGAGCTGGGATCCCAAGGCCGTGGTGACATTTGAAGACATCGATCCGCTTTACCTGCAGCACCAGGGACCGCTGTCGCCACCGCGTCTGGATTCCCGGCAGCGTAGCGCCGGGTTTGATGAAATTAATCTGGGTTTTAATGCCGATATGGCGCTGGCGGAGGCGAA
>JASFPY010000467.1:0-3187 GCA_050115755.1 Desulfobacteraceae bacterium
GTAACACCTTTTGCAAACAATGCCGTTGACTATGAAGGATTGGAAAAACTGGCGGATTTCCAGATTCAAAACGGCATCACCGGCATTCTGGCAGTTGGAACCACGGGAGAAAGCCCGGTGCTCACGTGGGAAGAACATAACACGGTAACCGAAACAATTGCCCGCAAAACCAAGGGCAAGTGTTTGTGTATTGCCGGCACCGGCAGCAACAATACCGCAGAATCCCTTGCGGCGACCCAGCATGCGGCCGAAGTCGGCGCCGATGCCGTATTGCTGGTAGAACCGTATTACAATGGCCCCAGCTCCCTTGAAATTCGAAAGGAATACGTTGCCCCCATCGCTGCTGCGTATAAGGATCTTGACATTATTCCTTATGTCATTCCGGGCCGGACGGGAACCCAATTATATCCGCCGGACCTGGCCCTGTTGTATAAAGAATACCCCAATGTCCGGACGGTAAAAGAAGCCACCGCCAGCATTGATAACATGAGGCGCACCCGGGAATGCTGCGGGCCCGATTTTATGATTTTATCCGGCGATGATGGAATGACATACGAAATGATGACGGACCCTCAGGTCAAAGCCGCCGGGGTTATCTCGGTCGCTTCCAATGTGGCTCCCAAAGCAATTACCGAAATGGTTCAATTGCTCAATGAAGGCAACCCATCAGAGGCCAAATCGCTGATGCAGAAACTGGAGCCGCTTTTCAATCTGGTAACGGTTAAGACAACCGAGCAAACCCCCTATGGGGAAGTATCCTGCCGGGCACGGAATCCACTGGCCTACAAGGCCCTGATGGCGATTTTAGGCATGCCGTCGGGAATGTGCCGGCCGCCGCTGGGAAAAATGACGCAAAACGGACTGCAAACCGTGCTGGATGCCGTGCGCAAGGTGCAGACATCATCACCTGAAATACTGCAGCCGGTGGCGGAATTTTTTAGAGTGGATATCGCCGAACGCCTGGAAAATGAGACGTATTGGAAAGGATTAGCCTACGAACAATATTGATCTTGGTTCAACGGTCAACTCGTTATGATAATTGTCAAAAATCGGAACAAGTTTTTGACAGCATCTATAATTCGGTACCATGAAATAAAAAAGCCGGTTTCAGTTTAATCCGGCTTTTTTTATTTTCGTGTTTTAATTCTTTCGTGCTTTCGTGATAAAAAATCTCATTCTTCCTTTGCTCCTGCTTCAAACTTAAGCTTGAAATCACCCTCTTTAAACAGCAGCCATTTAAGCCACTTCAAGCCAAATTTGAGCAGCTCGATTTCGTCATCCCGGATTCGGTTAAGGGTGGGTTCGTCAACTTCGTACCGGTTCAAAAAAGAACTTTCAAAAACAAACTCCCGGAATTTATCCAGGTTGTAACTGGCCAGAAAAAACATCTTTTTGGTCTGTTCAGTAAGCTGCATACTGGGTGGGAAAGAGCGTTTTCGCACCAGTAAATCGGTCCATTCCGCATTGATTTGATCGTGAATATCAACCCCCTGATCCTTGCGCCAGCTCTTAACCGTCCAGAGTTTGTCTTCTTTAAACCCCAGGCAGTGCGGCTCATGAACAAAAAAATAAAACTCCTCTCCGTCTGCTTCTTCTTTGTGGCTTAGCGAGGCAACCCCCAACGGATAATAGCGACAGGTGGTTGGCCGATCATCGTATACCAGACAACCGGTTTCTCTGACAAAGGGGCACAGTTTGCTGTCCGGAACTTTATCTTCTTCTTCCAGAAACTTAAGGGTAATCACCGGCAGACCTGTTTTTTCCAGCAGTTGCGGTTCGGTGTATAAGGCTAAAAATTCGTCGGAAGGCAGGTCCAGCCTATTTTTAAGCCGAATAATATCATAGGGGGTCAGGATGATATTAATATCGCGGCAGCATTTGGTGAAACATTCAATGCCGGGGTGGCATTTAAACTTAAATTGACTTTCCGGGCCGAGTCGAACCGGCTCGACATTGGCCATACGATCGGTATCACTCATTTTAACTTCCTTTCATAAAGATAACTTAATTCTTGATTTATCATCCGAATATACTATATCCATTAAACAGTATACATCTTTTTTATTTTTAAAAGTTGAAACGCTCATTTTGCGTAAAAGAATTATACGACCAATATAATTACTCGAATCTTAGAGGAGGACGCCATGGAACTGACCGTGACAAAGGCTGAAACGCTAAAAGAAAAACCGGACCAATCCAAACTCGGTTTTGGCAACATATTCGCCGATCATATGTTTATTATGGATTATACGCCGGACAAGGGATGGCACTCATTTCGCATCGAGCCTTATGCGCCCATGGCATTGGAACCGTCGACCATGTTTCTTCATTATGCTCAGGGCGTTTTCGAAGGACTTAAAGCCTATCGCACCGATTCCGGAAATATCCAGCTTTTCAGGCCCCAGGAAAATTTCAAACGTTTGAATCGCTCCTGCCGGCGGTTGTGTATGCCGGAAATCGACGAGGCCATGGCCCTTGACATTCTCAAAGAGCTTCTCACCATTGAAAAAGACTGGGTTCCTAGCGAGCCGGAAACCTCTCTTTATATCCGGCCTACGATGATCGCCATGGATCCTTATATCGGCGTGCGGGCTTCATTTAACTATCGGTATTATATTATTCTTTCACCGGTTGGCGCCTATTACCCCGAAGGATTCAGCCCGGTAAAAATTCTGGTAAGCCATGAATACGTTCGGGCGGTGCGCGGCGGGGTGGGTGAAGCCAAAACGCCCGGCAACTATGCCGCCAGCATCCTGGCCGGTGAAAAGGCCCACAAAGAAGGATACTCCCAGGTGCTGTGGCTCGATGGTGTCGAACAAAAATATCTTGAAGAAGTCGGCTCCATGAACATCTTTTTTGTAATCGAAGATGAAATCATCACCCCCGAGTTAAACGGAAGCATTCTGCCGGGCATCACCCGGGATTCGGTAATCAAGCTGGCCAAACACTGGAATGATAACGTATCAGAGAGAAAAATCAGCATCGATGAATTAATGGAGGCCAACTCAAAGGGCGACCTTAAGGAAGTTTTCGGCGCCGGAACCGCCGCGGTTATTTCTCCGGTCGGAGAGATTAAATACGGGGATCAGGTGATCACCATTGCCGGCGGAGAGGTCGGCCCGGTTGCCCGCAAATATTACAACGCCATCACCGATATCCAATACGGCAAAGCCGAAGACCCGCTGGG
>JASFPY010000468.1:0-3187 GCA_050115755.1 Desulfobacteraceae bacterium
GGAAAATCTTCCCGTGAATGGGCTCCGCGGCTCTCCTCCCGTGCCAGGGCGCTGTGAGTAATGGCTTCAGCCAGGTCCAGTAGATGGCCCAGTTCGATGGCATCTAAAAGGTCGCGATTGAAACAGCTGCCCTTATCCTGAATGGATATAGATTTATATCGCGCTTTAAGCGTCTTAATCGTATCCAGCGCTGCCATCAGGCTTTCATGTTGTCGAAAAACAGATACGTTTTCCATCATGCTTTGCTGCAGCTCGGCTCGAATGGCGCCACTGGTTTCTCGACCGCTGCTTTTCATCAGCGCCTTAATGATGTCAGCGTCCTTTTTATCCGGCTTGGCAGGCAACTTTGGCCGGGCAACGGATTGAACAAATTTCTTGATCTGCCGGCCGGCTCTGCGCCCGAAGACCAGTGTGTCGAGCAGGGCATTGCAACCCAGCCGATTTGCGCCATGAACAGATACGCAAGCACATTCTCCAGCCGCGTATAATCCGCTGTAGGGCGTATTTTTTTCATCAACAATTACGCGGCCTTCGTAATCCGTGGCGATACCGCCCATCATATAATGGCAGGTCGGCTGAACCGCAATCGGCGCTTTGACCGGATCGACACCGGCGTAAGTACGCGCAAAGCTTGTGATTTCAGCCAGCTTTTTTTCTATAACATCCTGGCCCAGGTGCGTCAGATCCAGGTGGAAATAATCCTTCCCGTCTATTCCTCTGCCGGCCCGCATTTCTTCAAGCATGCAGCGTGAGATCATGTCACGCGGTGCCAAATCTTTGATTACCGGTGCGTAGCGTTCCATGAATCGTTCACCGGCGTTGTTCAGCAAAATGCCGCCCTCCCCGCGCGCGGCCTCACTGATCAGGATTCCCAGCTTATAGATTCCGGTCGGATGAAACTGAACAAATTCCATGTCTTCCAGAGGGGCGCCGGCCCGATAGGCAATTGCCACACCGTCGCCGGTGCTGGCAAATGCATTGGAAGTCGTCTTGTAAATTTTCCCGGCCCCGCCGGTGGCCAGCATGACCGCTTTACAATGGAAGGTATGCAATTTTCCGGTGGCCAGTTCATAGGCAACCACACCGCAACACTTCCTGTTGTGAACAATCAAAGAAAGCATCTGGAATTCATCATAGAATTCAATCCCTCTTTGTAAGCTCTGTTCCCAGAGCGTGTCTAAGATGACTCTCCCGGTTCGGGTTGCCGCATAACACGCCCGTTTGACCGGCGCTTCGCCATAATTGCGCGTATGTCCGCCAAATGCGCGCTGCGCGATTTTACCTTCAGCTGTACGATTAAATGGCACCCCCAGGTTTTCCAGTTCATATATGGCCCGGGGGGCATCCCGGGCCAGAATCTCAATGGCATCCTGATCTCCCAGGTAATCGCTGCCCTTAACCGTATCAAACATATGCCACTCCCAATGATCCTCTTCCTCATTGCCAAGCGCAGCACCGATTCCGCCCTGGGCAGCCCCCGAGTGAGAACGCGTCGCAAATACTTTCGTCAGCACGGCGACATGCGCATCTTTTCCGATCTCCACCGCCGCTCGCAGACCCGCCAGGCCCGCCCCCACAATTATCACATCATATTGATGTTTCATCTCTTACCTTATTCCGCTGTCAATTAAGTTTTACAGATAAAATTTAGATATGTTCAAAACCGTCGGTTGTAAAGAATTTTTTAATTCAAACCCGGCTTCCATCCGAATTTGGACGCGATGAGGTGATGCCAGGGTTGCCTTCGATAACCGGTTTCACCGGCCAGGAGCCCTAGCTTACAGGCAGGCACATAATCCTTGACTTTGCAGCATCAATTGTTAAAAATATAAATATAAGGTCCTGATATTTAATGCACAAGCGCTTGTCATTTCAGAATTACATCCATCACAGCGGCTCATCATAACGAATCCAAAAGTTACTTATCTGATCCAGATTAATGCGCCGGGATTTATGCTTTTAGCTGCGAGCTAACTGCTACCTGTCGTGAAGTCATTTCGTCATTGATAATTTCATACTTTGATTTCAGCCTTATCTTGAAAAATGACGGGTTTTGAAGAAGTAGAGCATACGGCCGACAGGGCATTACGGATTTTCGGGACCAGCCTGACCGAATTATTTTTGAATGCCGCTGCAGGACTGACCCATCTGATGGCAGCCGATGTTTCTGATATTTCGACTGAAATCGAAAAATCCATTGAATTGAATGCCATTGATGCGGAAAGCCTGCTGGTGGAATGGCTGAGCGAATTGGCTTACTGGGCTGAAAGCGAAATGCTCGTTTTTAAAAAATTCAGAATCCAAAAGGCCACCGCCACCTATCTGAAGGCAAAGATATTCGGTGGGAAAATATCCATGCTTGAAAAGCATATCAAGGCGGTGACCTATCACAATCTTAAAATTATAAAGACTGACGAAGGTTTGGAAGCAACCATCGTCTTTGATGTTTAGAAGTGGCTTTAAAACCACTCCTAATAACTCAATAGAATGTTTCAGCTCTTAAAAAATAGGAAAGCCTCGACAATTGTTCAATAACGTTTTAATAGATTGATTAAAGAGGGCGAAAATGGTTCGGATAAATGATTTTAAGCAGCTGAACAGGAATTTATACGAAGTTCCGGCCGCATTTCGCAAAGACATGCGTGTTCCGGCACGCTTTTACGCAGATGAGGAACTGTTAAAAGGCATCATCACGGATAACAGCCTGCAACAACTCATCAATACGGCCACCCTGCCCGGCATCGTGAAATATGCACTGGCGATGCCGGATATTCATCAAGGGTACGGCTTTCCCATTGGCGGCGTGGTGGCGACCGAACTTCCGGATGGGATTATTTCTCCGGGCGGAGTGGGTTACGACATCAACTGCGGCGTACGGTTGCTGGCCACCCATTTTAATCTGGAGGAACTGAAGCCTCACCTGGATGAATTGGCCACTATTCTGTATACGAACTGCCCCAGTGGAATCGGCAAGGGCGGCAACATTAAATTGAAGGCCGGCGAGTTGGATCGGGTTATGTTGCAGGGTGCCAGATGGGCTGTTAAAAGGGGATACGGCACTGAAACGGATCTGGAGCGCACAGAGGAAAACGGTTGCCTTGAGGGAGCAGATCCGGCTAAAGTCAGTCAACGCGCAAAAGACCGCGGCAAAGGGCAGGTGGGAACCCTGGGGGCGGGAAATCATTTT
>JASFPY010000469.1:0-3185 GCA_050115755.1 Desulfobacteraceae bacterium
ACCTGTGTCCGTTATCGCCGGCAGACCTGTCTTTGATGAAAAAAACCAGCAAAAACAGGGCAAATACTAGTACGGTGGCTGTCAACACGAAAATAATTTCCGACACGGTCCCCCCCGCTCAATCCTGCGAATAGTCATTTCCAGGCATCTGCTGAATTGATCTTTCTGTCGCACATGATACATGGCAACGGCTAGCGAATAATTGCCACAAGCACCAACACGGCCGCAATCAGCAAACCGACCCCGAATCCGATGCCATAAGTCGACCGTCTTATTTTGCGGGTCTTACCATTTCCTCTAGTTTCTTTGATTTCTCCGACACCTGCTTCTTTTAATTGCTGTTCGATTTCTTCCCAGGTGAAATAATCCCAGTCCCAGTGAGCCGTATGTCGAGTTTTGACGTCTTCCTGATAGATCCGCAGTTTCCTTTTCATAATTGATAAACACCCGCTTTTTTGAAGTGAAAAAGTAATAACGATGAATCAGGTGCCGGAACCC
Organism: Desulfobacteraceae bacterium; assembly: GCA_050115755.1. Taxonomy (GTDB): domain Bacteria; phylum Desulfobacterota; class Desulfobacteria; order Desulfobacterales; family JAHEIW01; genus JAHEIW01. The sequence goes on from JASFPY010000469.1 coordinate 499, forward strand.
GCTGCCGCTCAATATGAAAAACATGCAAAACCTGATAATTTTTTAGATACCCTTATCGGAGACAAATTGGGTTGTCAAGGCAGGTTTATATCCGGGCGGCGCGCATCGGAGACGATGAGGGGCGCGGCTCAACGCTTTGTCTGCGGTGCCGCCCGCAGCGCTATGTTTTCTCCCTTCCTTTAGCATACCGCTTGATTACGAGGAACGCCAGGGCAACTGCAGATATCAGGGCGGCAACCCCTACCAGGGTCAGACTTTCGTATCGACCGATGTCCAGGATGATGACCTTGCGCGCGATGGCGATCAGGGCCACCTCCAAAACGATCTCTACATGAACGACATTGGTCGTCAAATAGGCTTTAATGGTTTCCAGCAGCTCGATGCCGATCAGCACGAGCAGAAAGAACCCGAAAATTTCCAGTAGCTCGTCGATTTCGAGCATGATGATGGGTGGCGTGATGATGTCTCTTATGATGATCCAGCCCAGCTCGGCGGTGGTCAGCACCACCACGATGACCATCATCGTAATGAGGCTCAACACGATGACGTGTTCGAATTTCTTAAGAAAGGTCTGCATTGAATAACGCATTAACGGAGACGGTTTTGGTTGTCAAGAGGGATTTGATTTTCAAATGCTGAATATTTGCTGGATGTTCAACTCAACCCCACCCAGAAATTCCGGTGAAAACTTATGACTTTATCAGCGGCTTCTTTTGCTAATCGCCTTATCATGGATTTTCCTCCGATTCTTCACGCTTGGGTGCCACCAGCAAGCGACCACCTTGCCGGTAGACATCTACCGGCAGACCGTATACAGCTTCTATGATATCTGCGTCAACCTCCCGCGGGGAACCGGCGAAGAAGATTTTGCCATCCCTTAAAAACAGGCATTTGTCAGCATAGCGAAAGGCCGTGTTCAAATCGTGCATGGTCATCACCGCTGCTATCCTGTGCTCCCTGACCACGCGACGGATGAGACCCAAAATTTCCACCTGGCTTTTGAGGTCCAGGCTGGAAGTGGGCTCGTCCAGGAGCATAAGCCGGGCTTCCTGCACAAGGGCGCGGGCGATGGCCACTTTCTGCAATTCGCCGCCGCTCATCCGATCGATGTAACGCATGGACAGATCTGTCAGGCCCACCTGTCTCAAAGCCGCGTTCACCGTTTGCAAGTCATGCCTGGAAACTTTCCAGCGCACATGCGGCCGCCGGCCCATGAGAACGGCATCAAAGGCAGTGACGCGCGAGGGCTCGTTTCGCTGGGCTACGTATCCCACCTTGCGGGCGACTTCCACGGGTGAAAGCTTCAGCACGGCCTTGTCGTCAACGTATACGACTCCTCCCGAGGGGCGATGGATGGCATTGATACATTTGAGCAGCGTCGTCTTTCCAACCCCGTTGGGACCGAGCACAGCCAGGATCTCCCCTGGCGCGACAGAGAATTCAATGCCGTTAAGCACAGGATGGCTGTTGTAGCTGAATGTGAGTTCCGCGACATCAAGAATCATTTTCGCCCTCCGCGCACAATCAAATAGATGAAAACAGGCGCACCCATGAAGGCCGTGAGCACGGATACGGGTAATACGTGAGGCGCCAGCATCATCCGTGCGACCGTATCTGAAACCAACAGCACCAGGGCTCCGCATATAACCGTAGCCGGCATAAGGAAACGATTGTCCCCTCCGATAATCCGCCGGACTATGTGGGGGACAACCAGCCCGACGAAACCGATGACGCCAAGAAAAGATACGATAACCGCCGTGACCAGCGAAGCTGCAAGCATGCCGGTCAGCCGTACCTTTTCCACGCGCACACCAAGCCCCTTGGCGGTCTCGTCGCCGGCATCAATCGCATTGTAATCCCAGCTCCGGGAAAGCAGGTAGGCCGAACTGAGTCCCGTAACAGAGACCAGCAGGCCCAACTCAGTCCAGCTGGCGCGCGCCACGTCACCAAAGGTCCAGAAAACCATGGCCGCCAGCTGCACGTCGTCCGCGAAGTACTGCAGGAACATGGTCCCGGCAGTAAACAGCGCGCCCAGAGCCACCCCCGTAAGTACCATTACCTCGGGCGTGGCACCGCGTGCTCTTGAGACCAAGATGATTACGCCGGCGGCGATCATACTGAAACCATAGGCCAAAATTGTGGTGCCGTAAGGGTTCGATATCGTGACCGATCCGATGTTTGTGCTTTGCATGACGCCCGACCCCAGGATCATGACTGAAAAAGCCGCACCGAAAGCAGCAGCCTGGGATATGCCCAGGGTAAACGGTGACCCCAGCGGATTGCGCAGAATCGATTGCATGGCGGCCCCTGCTACGGACAGGCCGGCGCCGGCCACAATCGCTGCCAGCGCCTGCGGCATGCGAATGTTCCACACGATAGTGTCGAATCGCTTGGATACACTGATGCCCAGCAGCGTCTTGGCCACCGCGGAAAGTGGCAATCCGGCTGCGCCCAAAGACAGGGAAACGGCCAGGGCCAGGGTCAGTGCCACTGCGGCCAAGCCCATGAAGCCAAGCTTATAGCTGATGTAACGGTTATACTCCCGCGGCACCTGTCCATCCGCCAAATGCATGGGCTACTCCAACACCGCTTTGAAAGCCATATACTTAAAGCGTGCGTTCATTTGATTATATACGGGTTTGCCGACCAAAAATTCATAGATTTCGTCGGCCTTGGCAGCGGGTTCG
>JASFPY010000470.1:0-3181 GCA_050115755.1 Desulfobacteraceae bacterium
GATGTACGGCGGCCTGGGCTTTATGAATGAAATGCTCATATCCAGATATTACCGAGATGCCCGCGGCCTGCCCATTGCCGGCGGGGCTGAAGAAGTTATGCTGGATTACATAGCGCAGATCGAAGGCTATTAGAACCCATCTCAAAAACGCGCCTACGTGCTCATGGTCCGCCAGAATGTGCGGCAGGCTGCGCTTTTGCGCTTGCAGGCGTCATTGCGAGGAGTGAAACGACGAAGCAATCTGGCAAAAAGGCAGTGATGTTAATACGCCAAAGGTGAAGCGCAAAGAAAGGTTCAGATACAGTTGACCGCAAATGATTCTGCTAAAATTTCAAAGACAAGATCCGTGCCGCCCGGGCGCATCAAAATCATGCAGGCGCTGAAATTACTGCTTGAAAGAAAAGAATTTGTCGCCGTAACCACCGCAGAAATCGCCAAACAGGCCGGGGTTACCGAAGCCCTGATTTACAAATATTTTAAAGACAAACGCGATTTGCTGCATCAGGTGTTACGGGAGTACCTGGAGCAATACCAGATCCAGGTGGAAAATGATTTAAAGGGAATCAAGGGTGCCCTTAACAAGTTACGAAAACTCATCTGGTCGCATATCAATGTTTATGCCACCAATCGGGTATTTGCGAAAATTTTGCTTCTGGAGGTCAGAAACCATCCGGATTATTACAAAAGCGAAACCTATGAGCTGGTAAAAATTTACAGCGATACGGTTCTGCAAATCATTGAAGACGGTGTCCACAGCAGAGAAATTCGCCAAGACTTAGATCCGAAGTTCATCCGGCTGGGAATCATCGGCAGCATTGAGCAGGTCTGCCTTTCAGGTGTCGTATTCGGCCGGGATATCTCACCGGATGATATCACCGAAAATTTATGTGAATTCATTTTTAAAGGTATCGAACGGGTAAAGACTTAGAAGTGGTTTCAGTGTTCAGGCTTCAAAACAAAGGACTGAGGACTGGGGACTGAGTGCTGAGAGCGAAGGCATATCGATTTAGAAAGTAATAGAGATAAAGCTTACCAGCTTAGGCTGGAAAACGACAATTCAAGGCCTCTGGAGGACCACTCAGGCCCGAAAACGACAAGTCATATTGAATGGGTCATGCGCGAGGCAGCACTTTTGCTCAGTCCTCAGTCCTCAGCACTCAGTCCTTAGTATTAGTTACACAAGAAACCTTTATCTAAAGAAAGCTAAGATCCACACGAGGATAAAAGGCATGGGAAAATGGATAGACGGCTATCTCGACAAGCTGGCCGACGTCCGCCGGCAAAATCTCGCGGGCGGTCGCAAAGACGCCAGCGAAGCCATGCACCGGCTCGGCAAACTCACCGCCAGAGAGCGAATCGAACGGCTGGTTGATCCGGGCACGTTTAACGAAATCGGCTCGCTGGTGACAGATTCTCGTCCGCCGCTGGACGGCCGGTCCAGGCCGGCTCCGTCCGAAGGCATTGTCATGGGCGTAGCCAGGGTTAATGATGCGCCCCTGGCATTATATGCCATGGATTTTACGGTCATGTCAGGTTCGCTGGGAGATCAGGCTGCCTGGAAGCTATCCGATCTCACGAAAATGGCCGGACAGATGCAAATGCCGCTTGTCGGCATGATCGATTGCGCCGGGGCAAGGCTGAGCTTTAAAGGCGGGGATTCCGGATTCAACGGATTCAGCCAGTTCGTCAGAAATTACTGCCATTACTCGGGCGTCATTCCCAGAATCACCCTGCTTTTAGGACCCTGTACCGGCCTGATGGCAACCATCCCCGTATTATCGGACTTTGTGATCATCAATCAGAAAACCGGGTTTCTCTGGCTGGGGGGTGATAAGGCCTCGCCGGAAGCCGGAACCGCTGAATTCCACATGGAAAAAAGCGGTCAATGTGATCTCATTGCAGACAGCGACGAAGAGGCGATCCAGCAGGTCAAAACGATTTTAAACTATATCCCGCTAAACTGCTGGGAAAAACCAATCCCCAGGCAAACAGAAGACGACGTTTCGAGAAGAGAAGAAAAATTGCTCGATGTGATGCCTGATGACCCCAAATTTACCTACGATATTCACGAGATTATCGACTTGATCGTCGATGACGGTGTATTTCTGGAACTAAAAGAAGATTTCGCATCGCATCTTGTTACGGGTTTTGCCCGATTCGGCGGTTATGTCGTCGGAATCGTCGCCAATAATCCAGACGAATTAAGCGGCATCCTTGAGCCGGATGCGTCCGACAAGTACGATCGCTTTATGATGTTTCTGGATGCCTTCAACATCCCCCTGGTTACACTGGTCGATACCACGGCTTTTCCACCCGGAGACCGGTGGGAGAGACTGGGCGTTATCCGGCACGGCGCGAAACTGCTGCATTCCTATGCGCACCTGACCTGCCCCAAAATCACGATGGTGTTGAGGCGATCCTATGGCGGCGCCAACATCGTCATGGGGTGCTCCAGAATGTTTCCGGATTTTATCTACGCCTGGCCAACGGCAGAATTCGCGCCCACCGGTCCGGAAACCGTGGTCCATGCCGTTTTTCACAAAGAGCTGGCCAAAGCCAAAGAAGAAGGAAATTATGATGACGTGTATCAATTCTTCTTGAGTATACTCAAGGAGCAATTCTCGGTGATGAATCTCGCCAAGCACTGGACAACCTATTATACGGTTCACGAAGTCATCGACCCCCGGGATACCCGATCGCGAATCATAAAGGCCCTTGAGGCCATCAGAAATAAACATGAAGAACTGCCTGAAAAAAAGCGTTCCATAAAACCGGCATAGGCAAAGCGGGGGTTAGCTTAGAAGCAATTAATAAATATAGGGTTTCGCTCCTTCGCCTTAAAGTCTGCGGGGAACATGTAGGTGTCAGTGTTCAGGTGTCAGGATGACGAACCAGAAGACGTCGGGAATCATCTAATTCCGCATTTTGTCATCTGTTTTCTGACACCTGACACCCGACACCTGAAACCTACTTATTCCTGACACCTAAAAAGTAAATTACTTGCGGAACATAACGCTGGAGCCGCAGAGGATACTATAATGGGCAAAAAAATGAATCAGGCCCTCAAGCGCCTGCGTGAAATTCAACAGCTGAATCGTCTGGGCGGCGGTCAAAAGCATATCGAGCGGCAACATGGCCGGGGCAAACTCACCGCCCGGGAAAGAATCGAACACCTCGTTGA
>JASFPY010000471.1:0-3169 GCA_050115755.1 Desulfobacteraceae bacterium
GCGTTTCGTGGTCACCAATGCGATCAGCCTGCCGCTTGGCGTTACCAGCGCACGCGTTGGAAGTCTGGTGCTGTGGGATTTGTGGCATAAATACCAGCCAGATGAGTTCAAAGCCGTAAAAGTGCTGGCGATGTTCACCACGGCGCCCACCAATATCATGTCGAAGGTGCCCGTCAGAAATCTGAATGACCTCAAGGGGCTCGACCTGAGAGGATCAGGAGTAGCTGCTCAGATTCTGGGGGCCTGGGGAGCCAATCCGGTGGGCATGCCGATGCCAGCCACAGTGGAAGCGCTGCAGAAAGGGGTTGTCAAAGGGCTTTTTTCGTCACTCGAAGTCATGAAGGATTTTAAATTCGCGGAAACCTGCAAATATGTGACAATGACCAACGCGGGGGGAATCTATCCGTTTGCCGTCGTCATGAACCAGCAAAAATGGCAAAAGCTGCCGGATGATGTTAAAAAGGTGATGGAAGATATGAGAGTTGAGCAGTCGGAGTGGACGGGAAATTACATGGATAATCATGTCAAAGAGTCCATGACATGGTCCGTAAACACGCAAAATGTGGAAGTCATCAAGCTGACTGCTGCACAAAAATCCGAGTGGGGCGGCATGCTGCAGGGAATTGCCGATAAGTGGATTGCCGATGCTAAAGGCAAGGGACTGCCTGCAGAAGCAATTGTAAAAGACATGAAACGATCCATAAGGAAATATTCCAAATAGAGCAAACAATCCTATTATAAACGGATTACGGGGTGGTTTTCCGCGCCGTAATCCGTTTCCAACCGGTGGAGCCAACGACCCCCCGCACAGCGGGTGGCGGTGATTTTACCGCCAAAGGCGGTATAAGACAGGGTAACGATTTGCCCCAATTGTTGAGGGCAGCGCGTTTTGGAAAACCCAATTAATTTTTCGCTTCCGTCAGCGAACCACCGGCTAACAATTGAAATAGCGCTCTGACAATGACGGTTCTTGAAAAAATTTTTCGAATTTTGAATCATGTTTTTATCTGGGCTTCCGGTCTGTGCCTGGCAGCGATGATTTTGATGACCTGTGCCAACATTTTTTTGCGCATCGTCTGGATTCCCCTGAAGGGAACCTATGAATTGATGGGCTATTTCGGCGCTCTGGTGACGGCCTTTGCGCTGGGTTACACTCAAATGAAAAAGGGTCATATTGCCGTTGATGTCCTGGTGACGCTATTCAACCCAAAGGCTCAAAAGCTTTTACAGGCCGCGAGCTGTTTGATTTGCACCATCTTTTTTTCAATCGCCGGCTGGCAGATTTATCAATACGCCACAATTCTCTGGAAAACCGGCGAGGTTACCGAGACGCTGCGGATTGCTTATTACCCGTTTGCTTACGGCGTTGCCTGCGGGTGCCTGCTTCTTGCGCTGGTCATGCTGATAGAATTCTTGCAACTGCTTTTTAGAAGACAGGAGGCCCCTTAAATGGATCCGACAGTTGTCGGCATTATCGGCATTATCATATTGATCATCGTGCTTTTTTTCGTGGGAATGCCGGTGGGTTTTGCAATGGCGGTTGTGGGATTTTGCGGTTTTTCCTATGTGGTTTCGTTTCCGGCAGCCGTAAACATGATCGGTGCCGACATATGGGCCACTTTCTCCGGGTATGGCCTGACGGTGGTCCCCCTGTTCATTTTCATGGGATATCTGGCTTTTAATGCAGGCATTGCCGAGCGGCTCTATGATACGGCTTACAAATGGGTGGGACACTGGCGGGGGGGATTGGCAATAGCCACCATCGGTGCCGATGAGCTTTTTGCGGCTATTTGCGGGTCAAACACGGCAACGGCGGCGACCATGGGTGCGGTAGCGCTGCCCCAGATGAAAAAATACAATTACGACACCCGGCTGAGCAGTGGAACGGTGGTGACCGGTGGCACACTGGGAACGGTGATGCCACCCAGTGTGGTGCTGATTATCATTGGTCTGCAAACCGAACAATCCATTGTCAAGCTTTTCCTAGCCGGTATTTTGCCTGCCATAGTCCTGGGGTTGCTGTTTGTATTGACCATATCCTTGCTGTGTCGCGCATATCCTCAATACGGTCCGGCCGGACCCAGATTTTCACTGGCAGAAAAAATAAAATCGCTGATCGGTGTCATTGAAGCCGTCACGATATTTGTACTGGTTATCGGAGGCCTGTACCTTGGGCTTTTCACCCCTACCGAGGCCGGAGCGGCAGGTGTTTTTTTCACCTTCATTGTTTCAGTTGCAACCCGGAGATTATCCTGGAAAGGTTTTATCGATTCGGTCAGGGAAACGCTGAAAATTTCCTGCATGGTTTACATGCTGGTTACCGGTGCCATCATCTTCGGACGGTTTTTGGCCGTAACCCGATTGCCTTTTATCGTGGCTGATTATGCCGCCGCTTTACCGGTATCACCCTATTTGATTTTGGCGATCGTTTTAGTCATTTATCTGCTGGGCGGCTGTTTTATGGATTCATTGGGGTTTTTGGTATTGACCATTCCGATTTTTTTCCCACTGGGAATGGCTTTGAATTTCAATCCGATCTGGTACTCCATATTACTTGCCATGGTGACGACCATGGGTGCCATTACACCGCCGGTGGGCGTCAATATTTACGTTATCAAAGCTTTGGCACCCGACATTAAACTGGCGACTATTTTTACGAGCGTCAGCTTTTTTCTGCTTGCATGCCTGGTCAGTATCCTCATACTGATTCTTTTTCCTCAAATTGCTCTGGTGATACCCAATATGATGACACATTAGCTTGAAATTGATTGATCTCGGGATCAGGCCGATTTTGCTTTAAATAGGACGAAACGGGGATGAAATAACGGAGACGGGTCAAGGGGCAAGTTTACTTATTTTCATGAAATCTTCCGGCGTATCGACATCCGAAAAAAGCAGGGGATTTTTTATCTCAATTTCAAGCACTCGCTCCGGGTGGGTTTTTATAATTTGACGGGCGCCGATATCACCTTTAATTTTCATGATATGCTTGTAGAATTTTTGGCTGAATATAGAAGGATTGCCCCTTTTGCCGCGAAACGCTGGAACACAGATGTCTTTCTGCGAAGACCAGAACTTGTTCAACAAACAATTTATGGTGGCGGCATCAATTAGAGGCTGGTCTGCGAGTAAAAACATGACGGCCGGAAAGGTGTTTAAAACCTTTGAT
>JASFPY010000472.1:0-3168 GCA_050115755.1 Desulfobacteraceae bacterium
CTGGGCCAGAAGGGTATGGGTTGTCCGGTGGAGCTCGAATTTTCGATCAATATGCCCCAGAACCCGGAGCGAAAGTCTGAATTTGCCTTTTTGCAGCTCAGACCAATGACGGCCCGTGCGGAACTGCTTCAGGTGAATATAACCGATGATGAAATTGCCAGATCCTTTTGCGTTTCCTCCCATGCCCTGGGCAACGGTGAAAATAAGGATATGGCTGATATTCTCTTTGTGAAACCCGATGCCTTTGATCCTGCCAAGACCCCGCAAATCGCCCTGGAGATCGGCGAGCTGAATGCGGGTCTGTTAAATGAATCCCGTAAATTCCTTTTGGCCGGCCCGGGCCGATGGGGTTCTGCTGACCGCTGGCTGGGAATTCCGGTTAGCTGGGCCGAGATTTGCGGCGTGGGGGCGATGGTTGAAACCTCTTCATCGGAGCTGAGGGCCGATCCATCCCAGGGCTCACACTTCTTCCATAATATCACAACGCTGGGGATTACCTATGCAACCGTTGTGGATGGAGACGCGGATTTTATCGATTGGAACTGGTTGACCTCCCAGCCGGTAGCCAGTGAAACCCCGCATGTCGCCCATATTCAGCTTGACAAACCGTTCATTTTGAAAGTGGATGGGAGGTCGTCGAAATGCGTGATGTATTTAAACGGTTAGCCCGTCGCCGGTAAAGCACAATTAGATTATTTTTCCTGTTTAACGGGCTAAACTGGCAACGGGCTAACCGGCCCAACCATATCTCTTACCTTGTAAAATACTAAGAAATAAATCGGGTTGCGAAAAAATTGGGATTAAAACCGACTAAAACAAAGACAGACCTGTTGACCGCGCTGGTGGCGAATGCGGATGGAGAAATTTTTGAACTCGAGGGCTATGCTGCGTTAGGGATGGCCGGGGATACGAAGATTCCGCTGACGCTGGAGAATACCTGCAACATCCCGTATGGCAGTGAGATGATGTTTCTGCCCGAGCGCCGGCCGGTTTTGTTCAGTCAGGGTAAGGGCCGGATCGAAACGCTCAGCGAAAACCCATACGTTTCCGGCCAACAGCTATTTCCGGTGACCGCATTTAATTCCCCGGGTTACGTCATTTCCTGCCTGGCTGCTTATGTTGAAACCCCAGAGTCCCGGACGCTGCCACTTTTTTCCTATGGCGCCGTGGGATGGCACCGGGGCAAATTTCGTTCAGCCGTAATTCGTGTCGACCGGGAACGACGACAGGACCTGCGTTTGATGAAACCGAATGCTGTTGCAGCCGGCATTGGAAAAATGCGCAAGCAGATGCCCGCCAATCGCCTCAGGTCCCATCTTGAAAAATGTGCCCTGCAATTTGGGTGCCCGGCAGCCAAAAATTTCTTTTTGAGCCGCTACGAAGCACCTTTGCCCACCGCCCAACAATGCAATGCCCGATGCCTGGGTTGCCTGTCTTTACAGAAAGACAGCGATATTCCTCACAGCCAGGATCGCATCGGGTTTACCCCTGCACCGGAAGAAATTGCTGAAGTGGCGCTGGCGCATATAAAACGGGTCGACAAAAGCGTGGTCAGCTTCGGACAGGGTTGTGAAGGAGATCCGCTGCTGACCGCCGATGTCATTGCACAGGCCATTCGCCTGGTTCGATCTGAAACAGACCGGGGCACCATTAATATGAACACCAATGCCAGCTTGCCGCAAGCATTGCAGAAAGTGATTGATGCCGGCCTGGACAGTGTTCGAATCAGCATGAACAGTACACGCGAAAATTGCTATCATGCCTATTTTCGTCCGAAAGGCTACCGGTTTTCCGATGTTTTAAAAAGCATTGAGCTTGCTCTGGCAAGCGGTCTTTTTGTTGCGGTTAATTATTTAAATTGCCCCGGGTTTACGGATACACCATTGGAAATAGAGGCCTTACGTCGATTCTTGAAGCGATACCCGATTCACATGATCCAGTGGCGCAACTTGAATTTTGATCCGCTTCGATATTTTAATATTATGAGTGACGTGGCCTCAAATGGCACACCCATCGGGATGGAGAATCTGCTGGGACAAATCCGGCGGGAATTCCCGGATGTCAAATTCGGCTACTTCAACCCGCCCAAGGAGAAGTTTTAGAATTCACCGCAAAGACGCAGAGTCCACAGAGAGTTTTTTTGTTTTCCGTCCTCTCAACGGAAAACAAAGGGAAAGTGAACTCAGCGAACTCTGCGTCTCTGCGGTGAGCAAATAGCGAAAATGAAATGGATCGAAGCAAAAGTTGTTTTTGACGCTGAAGACGACCACGTAGCCGCCGAATTAATCTCCAATCTGTTTTTCGAATTCGATTTGCAGGGTGTGGTTGAAGAAGACCCGGCAATCGGGCTGACCGAGGACTGGGCTGAAGATTCGATTGGTCTTGCCGAGAAGCATGCGATTATCGGCTATTTTCCGAAAGACCGGCAGGCACCGAAGCGCTGCAGGGTTCTGGAAGAAAAACTGGCCCTTTTAAAAAAGAATTCTGCACTGTTTTATCGGATCAGCTATAAAGAGCTTGATGAAGAAGACTGGGCCGAATCCTGGAAGGCTTTTTTCGAGCCCCAAAAAATCGGGGAAAAAATTGTTGTCAAGCCCACCTGGTGCGATTACAAAGCCGGTCCTGACGATATCGTGGTCGAGCTGGATCCCGGCATGGCCTTTGGCACCGGTACGCACCCGACCACGGCATTATGTATTCGTCTGATTGAAAATTATCTCAAGGTGGGCAATTCGGTTTTAGATGTCGGCACCGGCTCCGGGATACTGATGATTGCGGCGGCCAGGCTGGGTGCCGGTTTCGTTTGCGGCCTTGATAAAAATGAAATGGCTGTTAAAATTGCCGAAAAAAACCTGCGATTGAACGGGATCGCACCGCAGAAATTTTCAGTAAAAGCAAGCAACCTTGTTGCCGGAATTGAAGAAAAGTACGATTTGGTTGTTGCCAATATTTTGACCCAGGTGATTTATAACCTCCTGGAGGATATTGAAAAAATCCTCAATGAAAAGGCCATTTTTATCTGCTCGGGCATTCTCGAAAAAAACGAGAACCTGGTGCTTGCCAGAATGAAAACCATTGGATTTGATATTCTTGACCGATGCATAAAAGATCAGTGGGTGGCGATCGCCGGGCGGTATATGGCATAGCGCATGGAGCATGGGGCATGGT
>JASFPY010000473.1:0-3167 GCA_050115755.1 Desulfobacteraceae bacterium
AATGATGCAGGAACTCGGTTACTGCCACGGCATTGAAAATTATTCCCGGCATCTGACGGGAAGAAAAGCAGGTGAGCCCCCACCGACCCTTTTAAGTTATTTTCCCAAAGACTATTTACTGGTGATTGACGAAAGCCATATTGCCGTCCCCCAGTTGCGCGGTATGTACCGGGGCGATCGGTCTCGTAAAAAGACCCTGGTCGAATACGGATTTAGACTGCCTTCCGCACTGGATAACCGTCCGCTTAAATTTGAAGAATCCCAGGAACGCATTTCCCAGGTGATTTACGTCTCCGCCACCCCGGCTGAATATGAGCTTTCAGAAGGCGGGGATTCTTTAGTTGAGCTTATTGTTCGGCCCACCGGACTGGTTGATCCGGAGGTGGAGGTGCGAAACGCACAAAATCAGGTGGACGATCTTTATGAAGAGATTTTGCACCGCCAAAAACACAACGAGCGGGTCCTGGTAACGACGCTCACCAAGCGGATGGCTGAGGATCTTACTGAATACTATTCCGACCTCGGTATTCGTGTCCGTTATTTGCATTCGGACATCAACACGCTCGAGCGCATGGATATTATCCAGGATCTCAGGCGGGGCAAATTTGATGTTTTAGTTGGCATTAATCTGCTGCGGGAAGGATTGGATATCCCTGAAGTTTCGCTGGTAGCGATTCTGGATGCAGACAAAGAGGGATTTTTACGGTCGACTCGCTCTCTGATCCAGACCTTCGGACGGGCTGCCAGAAATGTTCGGGGAAAGGTTCTGCTTTATGCGGATACGGTCACGCGGTCCATGCAACAGGCGATAGACGAGACTCAGCGGCGGCGAAAAATCCAGCAGGCGTATAATCAGGCCCATAACATCACCCCGGAAACCATTCGCAAAGAAGTGACTCAAATCTTTGATTTCGGAAAAGCGGTTGAGGCTGCACCTCCCGATGAGCTGGCGGAAGATTTGATTCAGTATAAATCACTGGACGATGTTGATGCGGTCATAAAATCTCTGGAATCTGAAATGCAGGCAGCCGCCAAGGCGCTGGAGTTTGAGCGTGCAGCCGAACTTCGCGATCAAATCAAGCAGCTGAAAAAGCTGGTTGTTCTGGAAATGTAAAAAAACGTTAATTAAGTGCTTTATTCGTTTGATGGGTTTAATTGGTTCAATAAGTTGGATTCGTTTGATTAATCATCGTACCGAACCAATAAAACAAATTAAACAAATAAAACCAATGGAACATTTATTTTTACCATTAACGATGAAGAAACGAACCGAACTTGAAAAGAGATCTGTGAAAGTCGAAAAAAAACTATCCCGTACCGAGCATGAACCCGGCGTGTACCTCCTAAAAGATGAGAACAATGCGATCATCTATATCGGCAAAGCCCTGGATCTTAGAAAGCGCCTGGCTGCCTATTTTAAAAACTCGGGCCATTCCAATATGAAAACCGGTGTGCTGGTTGATAAGGTTTTTGATTTTGAGACCATTATCACCCGTAACGAAAAAGAGGCACTGATTCTGGAATCCAATCTGATCAAACGCCACCGACCCCGGTATAATGTGGTTTTAAAAGACGACAAGCGCTATCCCTCCCTGCGGCTTGATCTCAAGGAAAAATATCCCGCTTTTTCCATCGTGCGCAAAATCGGCCGGGATGATGCCATGTACTTCGGCCCCTTCGCCTCGGCACAGGCAGTCCGCGAAACCCTCAAAACCATCAACAAAACCTTTAAATTGCGAAAGTGCCGCGCCAGAGAGTTTAAAACCCGCACGCGCCCATGCCTCCATTGCCAGATGGAAGGGTGTCTGGCGCCCTGTTGCAAGGATGTCGACCCGCAAGTCTACCGCGATCATGTCAATGAAGCGATCATGTTTCTCAGGGGGCGCACCACGGACCTGCTTGCAAAAATCAAGCAGCAGATGGATGCTGCTGCCCGGGCTCAGGAATTCGAAAAAGCGGCTCGTATCAGGGACAAAATGTTTTCCCTGGAAAGAACGATTGAAAAACAAATCGCTGTTACCACCGATTTTCAGGATCGGGATGTGTTTGCAATTGTCAGATCCAACGGTGATGCGCTGATCACCGTTTTTAATGTTATGAGCGGCTTCATCAAGGGTACGCGGCACTTTAGCTTTGAAGAGATCATGTCAACCAGCGACGAAGCCCTGGGCATCTTTATCCGGCAATACTATGAAAAATCAGTTTCGCTGCCAAAAGAAATTCTGGTTTCGCCAGACCTGCAGGACGCATCATTGATCGAAGACTGGTTCAAAACGGTTAAAGGCAAAAAGGTAAAAATCCTGAACCCTAAAAGGGGGCAAAAAGCAAAATTATTGGCCATGGTCTCCCACAATGCTGCAAAAGAGCTGCGGGAGCTGATGGCCACAAAAACCGCGGAGATGGAGTTGCTGTTGAGGCTGCAAAGAAAGCTTAAATTGTCCCGTCTGCCCGAGCGAATCGAATGTTTCGACAACTCCAATATATCGGGTGCCGAGCCGGTTGCCGGCATGGTCGTCTTTGAAAAAGGCAAAGCCGAAAAATCGGCTTACCGCAAGTTTAAAATCGAAACCGTGCACACTCACGATGACTATGCGTATATGTCGGAAGTGCTGAAACGCAGACTGGGCAAATCCGGTTCGCAGCGAAAGCCCGAGCCGTTACCGGATTTGTTGATGGTCGACGGGGGCAGGGGGCAGTTGAACATTGCGCTGGCGGTGGTCAGGGAATTATCCCTTGAAGGTCAATTTGAAATAATTGCGATCGCCAAAAAAGATGAAAAAAAAGGCGAAACCCGGGACAAAATATTTAAGCCACTCCGCACCAATCCCGTTGGCTTCGGCAAAGATGCTGATCTACTTCTCTTCCTGCAGCGGATCAGAGACGAAGCGCATCGCTTTGCCATTACATTTCACCGCAAGCGCCGGACCAAAACTACCCTGCAATCCGAGCTGGACGATATACCGGGTGTCGGCAAAAAAAGAAAAGCAATTCTGCTGAAGCATTTCAAAAGCACAAAAAAAATACGGCAAGCAGACATTGAAGAGCTCAATGCGCTTCCCGGAATCACGCGTTCGGCAGCGGAAGCTGTTTACAATTATTTTAATTCCAAATAATAAAAGGTTTCAGGTGTCGGGTGTCAGGTGTCAGGATTACGAACTTGAAAATAT
>JASFPY010000474.1:0-3166 GCA_050115755.1 Desulfobacteraceae bacterium
TCATCTCTTTTTTTTGCCAGTTCGGTGGCTTTGTGCAGCAGTTCGATGCGTTTTACCAGAGAAAGTTTCGCCAGGGCTTTCTGCCCTTCGATGGCTGCATCGATCGCTTTTTGGGCATCTTTGCGGGTGCAGGCCGGCACCGTACCGATGGCCTCGCCGGTGCCCGGATAGTTGACCTCGAAGCGTTCACCGCTTTCCGATTCGACCCATTCGCCCCCGATCAACGCTTTTTTTTGTAAAAGTTTTTCAGCCATGGATAATCCTCCTTTGCACGGTTTGCATTTATGAAGTCCCTCAAGGTATGCGGTTTATTTAACGGTTTAGCAGAAGCCCTCGAATCTCTTGCGGACGAGGCCTGAATATACATAATTGATCATGGTGGTAAAATCAAAAACAGGCAATCCGACCGCTTCCTGAGTTGCAGCCGCATAGGGGGGCAGGTCGGTGCATTCAAATAAAATTGCTTTAATATTCTCCTCTTTTTCGACCAGGTTTTGGGTCACCTGAACGACCTCGGCTTCAACCGCATCAAAATCGAGTTCCCCCACTTCCGCGTGAATTGCATCATAAAAATGCTTTTGATCCTCCATACCGGCAATGGCCAGTGGGATATTAGCGCCATTGGTGGCAATCTGCAAATGTTTTTCCGTCAGTGTTTTGCTGCTGGCGGTGATGATGCCGATTTTTTCACCGGGCTTCAGCATGCGGGAGATAAACGGCAGCTGCAACAGACTGGACATAAAAACCGGAACCGGAAATTCTTTGGCCATAAGGTCATGGTAAAGCACCATAAAACCGCAGTTCCCGGTAACCGCCTTGACCCCTTCGTTAACCAGATCCCAGCCGGCATCGATAAACGGCTGTAAAAGCTCGGGGTCGCCCTGATAGACCAATTTTTCCATGTTGGCGCCTTTGACGTTTGCATATCTGACCGGAAAAGAAAAGGATGTGGCATTTCCGGGGCAGCCGGGGGGAAACGGCATGAAGCTTTCCATCAGAATGATGCCGATGGCTTCTCCGTAACTGGTTTGGCCTTTGTTTGCTTTGTAAATCATAAAAAAAACCTCCTCGGATTAAGGTTTGCATTTGGTTTATTAAAGATATAAAACAGAGCAAAATTTGAGCCAAACACGCTGGCGACAATAAAACTATTTAATTTCAGCCAGTTATTTAGCAATCGAGATAAATTGACGGGGTGTTTGATTCAGATATGAATCAAAAGAACATTAGTGATAATCTCTGGCAAACTGATTTATAATTTGCTACTGAAGATTTATAAAGTAGCGTTCTCGTAACAATAAGCGCGTTTGTAAAAGGACAATTCATGGTAACAAACCAGCAGAATAAGATGACCATCGGTATCGATGTGGGCGGTACCTTTACCGATTTGCTGGCGCTGGATCACGATACCGGTGAATTAAGTGCCTTAAAGATACCTTCTATCACAGGAGAACTGGCACGCGGTGTCGTCAACGGTCTGGAGCAGTTGCCTCCGGGTGCGCGACATTCGACGATCATCCACGGAACCACTGTGGCCACCAATGCGGTACTGGAGGGGCGCGGTGCGCGCACCGCCCTAATTGTTACCCGGAACTTTCGTGATCTTCTGGAAATCGGGCGCCAGTCGCGGGAAAACATGTATGATTTGCGAGAACATGGTCGGCCGCCGGCCATGGTGCCGCGCCGTCTGAGGCTGGAAATCACCGAACGCATGGACCCCGAAGGCGCTGTGCTGCAGAATCTGGAGCTGGCTGAAGTTTCGGGAATTTTGCAAACGCTGCGAGAAGAAAATGTCGAAGCCATTGCCGTTAGCCTTTTGAACGCCTATGCCAATCCGGATCATGAGCATGCCTTATTTGAAGCGATCCATCCCCATTTTCCTTTTGTGTCCGTCTCTACCGGAATTAACGCCGAATTTCGCGAATACGAGCGCACGAATACGGTTGTGTTGAACGCATTCGTTATGCCCCTGGTTCACCGCTATGTTGAGCGGCTGCTCAAACTGCTGCACGATTCGGGCTGGCAGGGCCGCCTTCATTTTGTTCAATCCAATGGCGGAATGATCTCCGCAGATTTAGTCAAGCGGCAACCGCTCTGCACCGTAATGTCCGGGCCGGCTGCCGGTGTGGCAGCCGCCCAGTATCTGATGGAACAACTGGATATTCGCGACGGCATCACCTTCGATATGGGGGGTACCAGCACAGATGTATGTTTGATAGCGAACGGCCGGGCAGCGGAGACAGCCGAACGCCGCATCGGCGGCCAACCGGTGCGATTTGCATCGGTTGCGATTGAAAGTATTGGCGCCGGCGGAGGCTCCATCGCCTGGGTGGACGAGGCCGGGGCGATGAAGGTGGGGCCGCACAGCGCCGGTGCCTTGCCCGGGCCGGCCTGTTATAATCGCGGCGGCAAGGAACCCACGGTAACCGATGCCAATTTGCTGCTGGGTTACTTAAATCCCGCGGCGACATTTGGGCGACAGATTAATTTGCGGTATGACCTGGCCGAAGAGGCCGTGAAGCGATTTGGAGATATATTTGGCATGTCCTTGCTGGAGGCCGCACAAGGCATTATTGACATTGCCAATGCGAATATGACCCATGCGCTACGGTTGGTCTCCGTACAAAAGGGACATGATCTGCGCCGGTTTGCCCTTGTCGCCTTTGGTGGGGCCGGGCCTTTGCATGCCGGCCGTCTGGCGCGTATGCTGCATATTCCCCGGGTCATCGTTCCACCGTTTTCCAGCGGGTTTTCTGCATTGGGCTGCCTGGTGTCGGATGTGCGTATCGATTCGGTTATGACCTACCGACGCCGGCTGGATGACCTGACTGCAGCTGAGCTTGCTGACGCATTTCTTCCGATGGAAAAAGATGCGCGACGCCGGCTGATGGACGATGGCTATGCCGTCACGGAGATTGAGCTGCAGCATGCCTGTGACCTGCGATATGTCGGACAAAAATACGAACTCACCATCCCGCTGGCCGGTGATCCCCAGCACTGTCACCTGGATGATCTGCATGGCCATTATCAACACCAGCACCAAGCCTTGTATGCCTATATAACCGCAGAACCGGTGGAATGTATCAATTTGCGCCTGATCGCACAGATTCCCAGGCAAAATTTTCGCTTACCCGCACGCTGCGATGGACGCCTGCAGGATGCACGG
>JASFPY010000475.1:0-3162 GCA_050115755.1 Desulfobacteraceae bacterium
GTTATCCGGCACCCCCAGCGCTACCGCCCGTCGAATGTCAGGCACGTGGGAAGAAAACGGGATGCTCGAATGCCGGCGCAGTGCCGCCATTTCTTCAAAGGTCGCCACCGGGTCCTCGTAGTTGCGGATGTTATAGGGTTCGATTTCGCGCAAGATCTGGCGGGCGGTTGACAGCGACCACGCCATATTCGAATCCAGCCGAAGCATCACTTGCGGGCCGAGTTTTTCCCGCAGGCATTTTACTGTGGCAACTTCGAGAAGGGGGTCGCCAAGCGTCAACTTGCCTTCAAACATGGTGGATCCATGTTCCTCGCGCATTTTAACACAATAGTCGGCCACCGCTTCCGGCGACACCTCTCCGCCACGCCCATCTTTCTCCACCCGAAAACAAAAATATTCGGTAAACGGAATCTCCTTGCGCACGGCGCCGCCCAGCAATTGATACAAAGGCTGGTTCCATGCTTTGCCCCGGATATCCCAGAGCGCAATCTCGATTCCGCCGAATGCCTTGACAACGGATGCGTCGTCGGTGTTCTGAACCACACACCACTCCGGCAGGCAGCGCATCTCACAACCGGCAATATCAATGGGATTATGGCCGATTAAGCGGGGCCCCATCTGGCTGTTGATCACCTCGGCACAGTCTCCGGATGGGGACTCACCAAGTCCGACAATACCCTCATCGGTTTCAACTTCGATAATCGTCTTGGTCGTGCCCGGATAGGTCCCCACCGACCAGTAAAAAGGAACCTCAAGGGGGATGTTGACGGGCGTTGCCCGCACTTTGGTAATCTTCAATTGGAGTCCTCCTTTCTTCCTTGCATGAAAATTAATGTGAACTTGCCTCGCCCTTAAATGCCTTGCATATGAAAGTCTTCGACTCGCCCTGTTGAATGCCGTTTCGCGGCCCCCGTAGGTGATTCAATAGGGCTCGTGCAAGATTCAGGTTATACATAGTTGAGGGGTCGGGGAGTTTTTCCCTGCAACCCATTTTGCAGCGAGCATAAGGCCTATCAAATAAAGAAGCAAGGCCCGCCTGGGGCTGCGCCGCTGCCAGCCGCAACAAATGATTACCGGGCTTCGACAACGCCCCCAAAACGTCTAGCTGGTTTTTGAACAGGCAGCGATGATGAACGCAGCCGTGGAATTTTGCCCTCTGGGGCTGCCCCGGGGTGAATTGAGCGGTCTTGCTGCCGTTGTTTGAAACTCAGTGTAAATTGTTGCGGCTGGCAGCGGCGCAGCCCCAGGCGGGCCTGTCTAAAAACGAGGATAGAAAAACTCCCCGACCCCTCATTTAGATCTAATCGAACTTTATTTCTTCCGACCTATATGTTAAAGTTATCTGGCTTTCAAAATGGCGGCATAGCCAAGTGGTAAGGCAGAGGATTGCAAATCCTTTATCCCCTGGTTCGACTCCGGGTGCCGCCTCCAGAATATTCCTACTCACCGATCACCTAAAACGCTTTCTATTTGAGCGCAAAAACGAGATTTAAATCTACAGTTAGAATGGAGCTCAAGTTGCGTGCCCATGTTTAAAATTTTTCTACAGGAATCAGCACTTCGTTGCGACGCAGAAACCAGGGCATGAATGGAGGGTCATAGCGTGCCCAGACCGGTTCACCCGTTTTGGTCAAACCTCGTTTTTGAATGTATTCTTCCAACAGGGCTCTGTTTTCCTCGTACCCTTCTTCACTCCAGGTCCCCGAATACTTCACAGCGACCATCAGGCGGCCGGATTCTTCTGCCAACCTTACCCTTGTGTCATTGGGTTCCGGCAGCGTTTCCAGAGTGTATTCTGCCGGCATGAGAAAAGTGATTCGCCATCGATTATCTTTCTTCTCCTGATTGACTGGTGCTGTCATGGCAATTTTTTTCGAACCGGTTTCCTGGCTGACAGGCGCCGTCATGGAGATTGACTGCTTTGTGGTGTTCTCCCCAGAGATGTAAGCATAGAGGCGGCGAAAACCCTCATTGCCTGCCTTTTCGAGATCGCCTTCGACAAAGGTTTCAGCCACAATCTGGGGATCATACTTCCTGATTTCAAAACCATCTTTTTTTTCCAAAACAGTATATTTTGCTTTTTCAATGGCCATGGCCGATTTAACCACCAGTAACGATGAAACACATAAAAGCGCAAACCCGGCTAATCCAATAATTTTAAATGTTCGCATATCGATTTCTCCTATAAAGTGCAACGAAAACAACATAATCACGCATTCACTGTCTGCAAGGATGCTTCGAACCATTAAGCGTGAGGTCACAAGCGGAATGCGGGCAGGAGCCCTATGAATCGAAAGGTTTACGTGCGGTGCTGAGGGGGACTGGAGGTGAAATCCCTCCGGTCTATCCAACTCACCAGCCGAACACCTTCGTAATTTTTGGGATACCATTTTCACTGGGCATTGTTTATTTGGAAACTGTATATTCGCTATGCGAAATCCACTCTTTGGCTGAATTTTAGATTCCGGCTATGAATGCATCCTAAAAAAATAGAAAAAAATTTTTTAGATTTTGGATCCAAATAAAGTTTCAAAAAGAAAAAGGACTTAGAAAATTTTCTAAGTCCTTAATTTTATTGGTACGCCCGGCTGGATTCGAACCAGCGGCTTTCAGCTCCGGAGGCTGACGCTCTATCCTCTGAGCTACGGGCGCATATTGAGGGCTTTGAGAAGCGTTTTGAACACTTCTCAAAGCCCTCAATATCCCTAACAATTAATTAGTTTATACTTATGCTTAAGTCAAGGTCAAAACGTTTACCCTATTTTTGATTTTGGCCTTCCATCTTGCTAGATCTGAGAAGGCCTTTTTCGATGGCTTCCTTAGCCTCGCCGACGACGTACAGTGAGCCGGCGATGCAGACAACGTCATCAGGGCCTGAATCTTCAATTGCAATTTTTGCCGCCCCGGCGACATCGGGTACAATCGATATATCTGACATGATTTTTTGGGCCGTTTTATAAAGTCGCCGGGGATCTAGTGCCCGACCGGTTTTAGCCCGGGTGATAATGGCGCGGCGGCATTGGGGCAGCAAGCTTCTAAGCATAGACCCATAAGGCTTGTCATCCAATATTCCAATAACCAGGGTGATGCGCCGTTTGCTCAGATTATCGGCCAGGAATCGGGCCAGGTTGCGTGCGGCAATTAGATTGTGAGCGCCGTCCA
>JASFPY010000476.1:0-3162 GCA_050115755.1 Desulfobacteraceae bacterium
CCTTTACGATCCGGAAAGGTATACATCTCTTTTTCGACAATATCCGTATCTTCACCGATGCTGCGGGCAAAAAGCTCGGTGCGCTCCATGATGGGAATACGGATTTCCTTAAAGCCGAAATCCTCCAGAAGCTCGCGTGCAACTTTTTCAACCGCCTGCCAGAGCTCGACTTCGCCGGGAAGAATATCTTTAAATCCTCTGATTAACTGGATCATCGAATATCACATCCTTATTTAAATCTTTTTATTTGAACTGGCTTCGGATAAATTTGAGTTTGTATCCCAGTAAGCACGTTTTAGTCAACCTTATTATTTTTATTTATTGCTTGACATCCGATAGGCTATTGCTTAATTGGGTCGCTTTTGCTTATAAAAGAATGTCTATTCATCTTAATCAGCTGATCATTTATGTGAGAAGTGGTTTCAAAACCCCATCTAAGGCCCAATGGCTGCGTTGCAGGCCTCCGGTAAATGCTCACATACCCGTGTATGCTGCGCTTTCCCGATCAGCCTGACGCCTTGCCCTTGGGTCTGATCTGAGGCTTTGAAACCACTTCGAGTGCGTTGGCACAAAGGAGTTGGTTTGCACACAATCGGAAAGCATAACGCCTTAACCGATGTGGATGGTATTCTGGTGGGTCATTATACAGATGAAGCTGCTGCCAGCGGTGTCACCGCAGTTGTATGCACGGAAGGGGCGGTTGCCGGTGTTGACGTGCGCGGGTCGGCTCCCTGCACGCGCGAAACCGACCTTCTGGCACCGGCAAACCTGGTGGAACATGCCCAGGCGGTGGTGCTTTCCGGGGGCTCGGTGTTCGGTCTGGCTGCCGCAGACGGCGTGGTGCGCTGGCTGGCGCAAAAGGGCTTTGGTTTTCCGCTGGACAAGGGGTTTGTGGCACCGATCGTGCCGGCTGCCGCTTTATATGACCTGGATCGCGGAGCTGAGTTTGTCCCGCCCATCAGCGCAGAATGGGGCCAAAAAGCCTGCCGGGCAGCCGACAACGGTCCGGTAGCCACCGGTTGTGTAGGCGCCGGAACCGGTGCATGGGCCGGCAGCATCAAAGGGGGGCTGGGCACGGCCAGCCGGATTCTGGATTCCGGCATTACCACCGCCGCTGTGGTGGCGGTCAATTCGGATGGCGAGGTGGTCAATTCCGCCACAGGCCGCCCCTGGGAAATCGGGTTGGAAATCGAAAGCGAATTCGGCCGGCAGGGAAAACGTGCCGTCAAACTCCCGCCGCGACCTGAAAGTATGCCGGCTACAAACACCACTATCGGAGTGATCGCAACCGACGCCATTTTGACCAAGGCACAGGCTCACAAAGTCGCCCAGATGGCGCATGACGGAATGGCGCGCGCCATACGGCCGACACACACCCTGTTCGAAGGGGACACGATCTTCTGCATGGCCAGCGGCAAGCAAAAATTACCCGAGATCCCCGGATACTATGGTCCAATGCACGCCCGGGCGGTCAGCGACATCGGTCAGGCGGCCGCAGAATGTATGTCAAGAGCCATCATCACCGCCATTCTGACAGCCAAAAGTATGGCCGGCATGACGGCTTTCTGTGACCTTGAAGATCGGTAAAGCGGCATGCGATCAGCCCATATTTAGCCGAATCGGTTTACCTTATAAGGTTAAAACCACAGTCATCAAAAAGGAGGGACTATGAAAAGATTGCTTTTAATTATTCTCGTATTGGCTTTTATGCTTCCGTTTAGCCATGTTTTGGCGATGACTCCGGTAAAAGGTGGCGCGTTGGTTGTCTGTCAACCAGCCGAACCACCGGGCTTGGATCCAACTGCCAACACGGCAGCAGCAATCGACCGGGTCGTATTTGCCAACATTTTCGAAGGCCTCGTCAAGGTCGACCGCAACGGAGCGTTTGTGCCCGGACTGGCAACGGCCTGGACGGTTTCCCCGGACGGCAAGGTCTACACCTTTCGTTTGCGCAAGGGTGTGACCTTCCACAACGGGGAAGCTTTCAATGCCACGGTGGCCAAATGGAATCTGGAGCGCAACGCCGCCGAGACCACCAAAAACGCTCACCCGGAGTTCTTCCGCGGTATCGAGAAGATCGAAACACCCGACGACTCTACCCTGGTGGTGACCCTCAAAGATGTCGATGCCCTTTTTATCGCCCACATGGCCGAAGGGGATGCTGTCATGCTGCCGCAAAAGGGCTATGAAAATACCGCCAGCGAGCCGGTGGGCACCGGCCCTTTCAAGTTTGTCAAATGGGTTCGCGGGGATCGGGTGGAAATGGCGCGCAACGAAAAATACTGGAACCCCGCCCTGCCCTACCTGGACACGGTCATCTTCAAATTTATCGGTGATGCCAGTGCCCAGATCGCCGCGCTCAAAGCCGGCGATATCGACGTGATCGGGTATATCGCCGCCCCCGAACAGGCCTCCGAAATGGCCAAGGATAAGCGCTTCAAAGTGTTTGCCGGCACCACCACCGGTGAGGTCATCATGTCCACCAACAACAAGAAAAAACCTTTCGATGACAAGCGCGTCCGCCAGGCCATGGCCCTCGCCATCGACCGGCAGACCGTTATCGATCTGGTGATGTTCGGCTACGGAACGCCAATCGGCTCCCACTGGTCGCCGTCAACACCCTATTACAGGGATTTGACCGCCAGGTTTGCCTACAACCCCGAAGAGGCCAAAGCGCTTCTGACCGAGGCCGGATATCCCGACGGATTCGAGGCCACCATCAAGCTGCCGGCGATCTATTCATATTCCCGCAGAGCAGGAGAAGTCATTGCCGATATGCTCGGCGAGGTGGGAATCAAACTGAAAATCGAAGTGGTCGAATGGGGATACTGGCTGGATCGGATTTTCAAACAAAAAGATTATGATCTGACCATGATCGGACATGTAGAGGCCTGGGATATCGGCATCTATGCCAAGCCCGATTATTATTTTCAATACGACTCTCAGGAATTCCGCGATGCCTATGCCAAGGCCCTCAAAGCGCCCAATGAAGAAGAAAAAGCCAGGTGGTTCGGCCGCTGCCAGGAAATCATCGCAGATGATGCCGTCAACGGCTACCTGTTTTCAGCACCCAGCCTGCCGGTAATGAAGGCGGAGGTGATGGGCTGGTGGGAGAATTATCCAACCATTGCGCTGGATGTCACCGGGGTATGGCTGAAGCGA
>JASFPY010000477.1:0-3162 GCA_050115755.1 Desulfobacteraceae bacterium
AGAATACAGCTTAAAAGGGCATAACCGGCTCGCCCGCCGCCAGCACTTACCACAATAAGTTTTTCCTCCGAACCGATACCTCGCTTGCGCCTCAATTCTCGGCCGGCGGCAGGGCTGACTTTTGGGCAGACAAAACCCGTATAAACCACCGGAATCCGGATATCATCCACCCGGCTGAAGGTTTCATCAAGGGCGAGCAGTTGATCATCCGAATGAACCATCAACAGATCAAAATAGGTGTTGAGTAAGTTTAGAACCCGCTCTTCATACTCCGCCTGGTGCTTTTTTTTCACCAGGATGTCTCGCAAGCTGCACACCACCCGCATTTTGCCAAATCGGCCCTGGCGAACCCCTTCCAGCAGGGGTTGAAGCTCAAAGTCGAATTTGGTGCGTCCGAAGGGATAGAGTTCAATCATTAAAGCCTCCGGCCGGTGTTTTTCAAACAAAGAAAAAAGAATATCTTTGCGCTCGCGCTGAATTTCATCAACCGTTTTGCCGGCTTCCTCCGGTATTAAAGTTGTAAATTGTTCATCCATGTACAGCCCGGGCAGGCGCACAAGGCTGACATGATCAGGCAGCCTGACATCAACCTCGCGACCCCCGGCAATCAGAATGACTTGATGTTCAGAAAACGCCCGTGCCAGTTCGAGGCTGCGAAATAAATGCCCCATCCCCCAGACGTATTGACAATAAAAAATGATTTTCATCTTTTAAACCAGCTTTCCAGCCAGCGGGCTGTATGGGCGGCACCGTCGAGATCGATATCCAATTTTCCAGGATGCGGTTCAGATAAGGTTTGCACCAGAATATCGGCCAGACAATCCGGTTTCAGGTGTTCATCATTCAGTATTTTAAGCGCTCCCCTCTCAGCCAGCCGCTGGGCACGCAATCGCTGCTCGCGATTGTGACCAAACGGCCAGACCAGCGCCGGGACACCGCAGGTCAAAATGTCCATGCTGGTATTGTATCCACCCATGCTGATGGACAGATCGGCTGCTGCCATAAAGGCCAAAAAATCCGAAGTAAATTTTTCGACCTTAATCCTTTGGTTTGCAAACGATTTTAAGTATGCAAAGTCTTTTTCGGCAATATACGGCCCGGTGTAAACCATTAGGCTTGCAGAAGAATCACGACCAAATTTTTTGAAAGCATATATGGTGGATTCCAGCAGGTGTTTGCCGACACTTCCCCCGCCGGCGCTGGCAACAATCATGGGGTCCTTATCCATAATTTTCAGCCGGCTTCTGATCTGCCGGCGGGCATTTGCCGGGGGCTTTTTGGCGATATAACCGGTATAAAATATCGGAATGCCGATTTTCGCGTGGAGCGAGAAAGTTTCTTCAAGTTTTATCAGGTTCGAATCCGAATGCACCACCACAGCATCAAAAAAGCGATTCAAAGTGTCAACCGCCCGGCCTTCATGTCTTTGCCGGTCTTCTTTTTCTACCAGAATATCCCTGACGCTGCAGATCACGCCGCAGCGTGAATACTGCTGGTCTCGAATGGCCGTAAGCAATGGATCAAGTTCAAATCGAAATGCCTTGCGTCCAAAAGGATACAGTTCAATTAGAAAGATATCCGGTTTTTCTCTTTCGAAAATAGCGAAAAGGTTTTTTTGCCGCTGTTCTTTTATCCGGTCCAGGGATATGTGTGTATGCGAACTGAAAAGCCCTTTAAAGCCGTTATCCATCTGCAGCTCGGGCAGCCGAACAACTTTGACATGTTTCGGAATATTCGTTTCGAGATGCGGCCCGCCGCTGATCAGCAAAACCTCATGGCCCCTGAGCGCCTTACAAATTTCAAGGGATCTGAACAGGTGCCCGACCCCCAGTATATGCTGACAGTAAAAAATGATCTTCATCGCTTATCCAATTTTGATGAATTCGTAAAAAGCTGAATTCATCAAGTGTTTGGTTTTTCGTATTTTGTGTTTAGTAAAACGGTTATGACGTTATATCAATTTGTTAGAATTCTAAACACCAAATACTAAACACTCTCGTAAAAGATTGTTTTTCTGACTTTTTACGAGCCAATTAAAATTTAAAACGCCCAATTTAGGTAAAATTACGCGCCCTTAATGTCAACCATTTGTTCAATCTTCCTTAATCGCACAAACTCTGCTATAAAAAATTGATGAATTCGTAAAAACTCGAATTCATCAAGTGTTTGGTGTTTTGTATTTTGTTTTTCGCCTGACCTATATGTTTTCATCTCAGATTGTTAAGCTGTCAAACACCAAACACTGAATACTAAACATCAAACACTTTTGTAAAAATTGAAACAAGATCAAATTCGAATAGAAAAAATTAAGCTCAAAGAAATCTATAAATTTGCGGGTAACGCCCTGGGCCAGCCGCCATATCAAGCGGCTGTTCCCATTTCCCGGCGCCGTGCGTTGTCCCAGTCAAATAATCCATATGGCCGCCCTGATGACGTCGTTTTACTGGTGGCCTTAAGCGGCAATAAATGCGTCGGTTACCAGGGGTTGCTTCCGGGGCTTTTTTGCCGCAATGGGGAATTGAAAAGGGTTCATTGGTCAACCGCATTTTTTGTGTCACCCGATTATCGTGGCCAGGGCGTTGCCGGCTGCCTTTTAAAAAAAATCAAGACGCTAAATATTGACTTTCCGGTCACCCGAATGACCGAAAGCGCCCGGCAGGCTTACCTTAAAGCCGGGTTTAAAGAACTTGGCAATCTCACATACTACCAGTTAAGGATGGAAAAAATCCACAAACTGCACCCAATCTTTCAAGAAGCTGAAAAGTCCTTCGGATTGGATGCGGATGACAACGAGATTGCCAAATTAAATACAGATGCCCCTCGGGGCAAGGGTACGCTCTATCAACGGTCGAAGAAAATTTTTTACCGCCAGCTGCTGGCCGGTTTAAAACAAAAAAAACAAAGCTTTGAACATAAGGCGGTCGCCCAAATCGATGCGCAGGCGCAACAGATTATCCGCAGTCAGTTGAATTGTCCTCGATTTTTCCGCGGAATCGAAGCCATTAACTGGATGCTGAAATACCGCTGGATCACATCGGCCAAACATGAGAAGGCAGAAGCGGAACCCTATTATTTTTCATTGGCCAGCGATCTGTTCGATTATGTGGCTTTAGAGATTTATTCGGCCGACAAAACGGTTTTGAAAGGATTCCTGATTCTGTC
>JASFPY010000478.1:0-3159 GCA_050115755.1 Desulfobacteraceae bacterium
TATCCCGGCGGCATTCATGCCTTTAATTTTTTTCCGATTGCGCGTGCCGACAAAGCCAACAGCCGAATTCACAATTTTATCGTCCAGGCCGTGCTGGCCGGAATCTGAACTGCAGCCCCAATACGGTCATTGCGAGCAATGGACCGGGTAAATAGCCGGCTTATGTTAGCTTGACTTTTTTCCAAATTTACTGTTATTCAATATCCGGACCGGTAAAAAAAATATCCTGTATGCAAGCGATCTTCTTTTAAAACCAAAGGAGGATCAACAATGGCTGATCGATATCAAAACCCCGTTTTCATTGTGAAGTGGGGTTTTGTATTTTTAGGCGTGTTTTTTATTTAACCCATTGAATTTTAATATAAAAAAGGAGGGCTACCATGAGAGCAATTTTGATTTTTACCCTGGCAGTCATTGTGGGCGGTTTATTTATTGTGACCTTTGCAACCAGCTCAAATGCGGGTGAAAAAATCGGCGTCATTGTCGTTGACATGCAGGGTGATTTTACCACCTGGAAAAACGGATCCCTTGCCGTCAATGGAACGGATCAGGCTTTTGTTGAAAAGGTGGAAAAGACAACGGTAATGCTCAAAGAAAAGGGCTATCCGATTTTCGCCACCCAGGACTGGCACCCGACCGATCATGTATCCTTTTGTTCGAATCATGCCGGCAAAAAACCTTTTGAAACCATCCAGCTCGATGGTGGGCGCACCCAGGTACTCTGGCCGCCCCACTGTGTCCAGGGAACCAAAAATGCAGAGATTTTGCTGGATAATGATCTGTTTGTCGCTGTCGTCAAAAAAGGAAAAGACAAGCGTTATGACAGCTATTCCGGTTTCCAGGATGACGGCGGAGCCAAAACCGAGATGAATGCGATCCTGAAGGAAAATGGCATAAAGGAGGTTATTGTTTACGGCATTGCTACCGATTACTGCGTTAAAGCAACGGCCATGGATGCCGCAGATGCCGGATACAAGGTCACCGTTGTAGAAGGATTGTGTAAAGGCGTGGCACCGGAAACCTCGGCCAAGGCTCTGGATGATATGAAAGCAAAAGGCATTGTTTTGGTCAAAGAATTGGAATAACCGGATGGGCTGATTGAACAACCATTTATACCGTGAAAACCGTAAAACGGGACGCTCGTCGACAGGCCGCTGTAATTGATCATGAGCGTCCCCTTTTTTTGAGGTTAATTAAAAACAGTTTTCATTTGCAGGAAAGCGCATATTGGCAAACGAGGTGACGATTTTTGTCCCAATGACTCTCGGTGCAAAAGTGAGAGTGTCTGCAACAATATGATATTTATCTAAATAATAGCCCAGTTTCTAATTGGTATAAAATTTGCCTGTTTAAATCCTGTGGGTGTTGATCACCGCCGGGTAAAACCACTTATTTTTTTAAATAACCGATATTCTAACAAATAAAAATAAATATCGCTGCCAGCGTGAATTGTTGTATAATATGGCCAATCGCAGCGTTTAGCAGGGCAAAACCCAGGGGGGACGTTCTGAGGATGGAAGTTGCTTTGAAGGTTAAAGACCCAACAGACGAAGTGTTAACGGCAAGAATCAAAGCGCTCGAAAAAGAATTGCAACAACGGGATCAAACCGAAGCGGAACTGCGGGCGCAGGAGCAGAAGTATAAACTCATATTTGAAAAAGCCCGGGATGCCATTTTTATCATCCAGAACGACGTGATTCAGTTCGCCAACCGCCGGGCACGGACGGTACTGGGTTATACGGACGAAGAGCTGTCGACAACCGCCATTGCTGAACTTATCCACCCCAGGGACAGAGATGTAGTGGTCGCCAGGCATGAAAAAAAGCTGAAGGGTGAAAAAGTACCCGGCACCCAATCATTCCGGGTGATCAGTAAAACGGGCAGAGAAATCTGGGTAGAGCACACCTCCGTGCGCGTTAGCTGGGAAGGGCAGCCGGCCACTTTAAATTTTGTTCGCAACATCACCAAAAAAAAGAAGCTGGACGCCCAGCTTCAATTTGCCGCCAGGCTGGAAGCCATCGGCACCCTGGCAGGCGGAATTGCGCATGCGTTTAACAACCTTTTGATGGGTATTCAGGGGCATACATCGCTGCTGCTGCTTGATATTGACGCCAAGCACCCCCATTATTCGGCTTTGAAGAAAATCGAAAAGGCCATTCAGGGAGGTGCTGAGCTCACCAGCCAGTTGATCGGCTACGCGCGCAAAGGCAGATATCGGTCCAAATCCGTTGCCATCAACGAAATCATTGAAAATACTTCCCAGACATTCCAAAAAATGAAAAGGGAAATTACCATCCATCGTGAGCTCACCCAGAGGCCCCATGCCATCGAAGCGGACCAGGGCCAGATGGAGCAAATGCTGTTAAATCTTTTCATCAATGCGGCCGATGCCATGCCCGATGGCGGGGATATTAATTTAAAGACCAAAAACGTGACCCACCGCGATATCAAAAGCAAGCTTTACGAGGCCGTACCGGGAAAGTACGTCAGGCTCACGATCTCGGACAGGGGCGTTGGAATAGAAAAAAAGATACAGCATCGTATTTTTGATCCATTCTTTACAACCAAAAAAACCGGTAAAGGAACCGGCCTCGGGCTGGCTTCGGTTTACGGGATCGTAAAAAGCCACGAAGGCTATATTAACGTGGAGTCTAAAAAGGGCCACGGCACCACATTTCTTATTTATCTGCCGGCAGCGAAAAAGAAAAAGTCAACTTAGATTAACCCCATTTTTTTATTCTTTCTCACTTCCCGCTGCCCACCAACAGCTGCGTCTCAGGCCCGCCTCCAGCCAAGCAGGCGAGGCGAACGGGCAATGCCGGCCGCGGAGACGCAAGTGAAAAAACTCAATCCGCCTAATCCTGTTAATCCTGTCTAAATAAAGCTGGCCCACCCGCCTATCACCAACACCCGGATAACCCGTTATGTAATGAGCACCAAGCGCAATGCGACAAATAGGAGCTGAAAATGAAAGCCATTAAGGAACCATTGTTAAGATTTTTCCTGAAAATGGCGTGAATTTTGCATTCTATTTAAGGGTATTCACCCTGGTAAACATATGTTATTATACAATTAATTAGAATCTGAGTGGAAACGACAGAAATGCTTGAAAATATATCGAAATTAAATCTGGTTCGTATCGGAAGCTATATTACTTAC
>JASFPY010000479.1:0-3156 GCA_050115755.1 Desulfobacteraceae bacterium
TGAACTGTGCCTCCAACGGTTGCGCAAAAGCGATATTGAAAAATTTGACCTGAGTGCCTGGCGGTTGGCCGGCGTTGGTGCTGAAACCATACGCCCTGAATCGCTGTTTGAGTTTGCCAAATTTTTAGAGCCCTGCGGCTTTAAAAAGGAGTCCTTCTGTGCCTGCTATGGTATGGCGGAATGCTCTCTGGCGGTCAGCTTTGCACCGCTTGCAAAAGGCCTGAGCGTCGATTCAGTCGATGGCGATTATCTTTCTGAAAACCGACAAGCCATACCCACAGAAGTCGATACAGCGCAAGGCGCCATTCGATCGAATCGGTTTGTGAATTGCGGGACACCCTTGCCGGGGTACGAAGTTGAAGTCAGGGATCATGACGGCCGCAAGTTACCCGAGCGGCACGTCGGGACCATTCATGTTCGAGCTGCCAGTATCATGTCAGGTTACTTTGGCGATTTAAAATTAACCCAGGAAGTTCTGACCCCCGATGGATGGTTTAACACCGGCGATCTGGGCTATTTTGTTAAAAACAGCCTTTTTATTACCGGCCGGGAAAAGGATATGATTATCATCAATGGCCGCAACATCTGGCCGCAGGATCTCGAGTTTGCCGCTGAGCAGCAGCCTGAGGTCAGAACAGGGGATGCCTCGGCCTTTTCGGTACCCGGACCAGATGGGAAAGAAAAAACGGTGATGATGGTCCAATGTCGGGTGTCCGATGATCATCAGCGTGCCGATCTGCGGGATCGGCTGCAGCGTCTGATCCACCAGGAACTCGGGATCGACTGCTATATCGATCTGGTGCCTCGCAATACGTTGCCGCGCACCACCTCGGGCAAGCTATCCCGTTCGAAAGCGCGCAAAGAATTTTTAAGACGGATTGAAGCTGCGCAACTTGTGCCATTTAGCTCAGCTCAAGTTGCTGCGTTGCAAAATAAAAAGGCTGTCTAAACGCTTTTCATGGAATATACTGTCGCTTTGACGGGGGCAACGGGTTTTATTGGCAACAGAATAGCCCGGCGGCTTGCGGCAAATGGGTGCAAACTCCAGGCCCTGGCCCGTGCGACATCGGATCGAAGCCGTCTTTCAGGGTTTAATATTCATTGGGTCGAAGGTGCGCTTGAAGACCCTGACAGCTTGAGGCGTTTGGTCCACGGCGCCGATGCCGTGGTACACTGCGCGGCCGCTGTTCGCGGAGCGACTCAAGCCCATTTTGAGCGTTTGAATGTCGATGGCGCGGCGCGGTTGGTGCGAGCGGCAGTTGAGCAGCATCCGTCGCCGCGTTTTTTATTGATATCGTCCCTTGCAGCCCGTGAACCCGAATTGTCCTATTACGCTGCCAGCAAGCGCAAAGCCGAGACCGTGATTGCCGAACAGGCCGGGAGCATGCCGTGGGCGGTGCTGAGACCGCCGGCCGTTTATGGCCCCGGCGATAAGGAAATGCTTCCTTTGCTGCGCTGGATGGCACGCGGTATCGCTTTTGTTGTGGGATCCGGCAACGCCCGAATCTCGATGCTTTATGTCGACGATCTGGCTGATGCCGTTCAAAGATGGCTGCTCAAAGATGCTTTGGCGGAAAAGGTGTTCGAGCTTCATGACGGGCAGCCGGCCGGTTATTCGTGGCAAGATGTCATCGATACGATCGAACATCTAACCGGAAAACGTGTGCGAAGTGTGAAGGTACCGTTTGCAGTTTTAAAAACCGTATCATCCCTGAATTTGCACGCTGCACGCATTTTCAGATATGCACCGATGTTTACTCCCGGAAAACTTCGTGAGCTGAGACATCCTGACTGGGTCTGTGAGAATGGGGCTTTTGCGCGCGAAACCGGCTGGACACCTCAAGTTTCGCTACAGGAGGGCCTCAGGCGGACATTACAACTTTAATCCATTTTCAGGATAAGAGTTTTTATAACCGCGAAAACACGAAATTAAAAAAACACTAAAGTTATCTGGAGATGAGAAAACAGCCGCCATGATTGATTACTCGCGGCTGGAAGCCGCTCCCACAGATGAATGATGAGAATGTGGGAGCGGCTTCCAGCCGCGAAAGGGACGAATTCATTTTGTAGTCGGTTAATTTATAAACGCATTAGTAATTACTTATTTTTCTTCGTGTTTTTGTTTTTTTCGTGCTTTCGTGATAATTTTACTTTTTTACGGAATTGATCAAATCGTCGCTATGCAAGATTACAATACACTTTTAAAGCAGATTTCTGAACTACTGAATCCGCTGGTAGAGCCGGGTACCGAAATAAGTGAAGAATCGGATTTCGTTGCCGATCTGGGCTTTGATTCCCTGAAAGTCATGAAGCTTCTGGAACAGGTCGAAGATCGCTATGATATCTCCATACCCTTAAACATTTTACCGGATATTCAAACGGTTAAAGATTTTGTCGTGCAAATAGAAAAATTAGGGGTTTCTTAGAGCGTGTATAGCCACTAGTGTTTAGCATTTTGTGTTTAGTATCCCAGCAAACTGATGCAATTTAATCAGCAATTAGACTAAACACCAAACACGAAACACTAAACACCAAGGATGGGTGATAATGAGTCTATTTGATAAATTCGAGCAAATTGCGGCAGCGCGACAGCCACTTGTGGACAGAGGGATTCGATCGAATGTGGTCATGGAAAAGGTGATCTCGCCCACAGAAGCAGTCGTAAACGGCCGGCATATGATTCTGGCGGGTACAAACAATTACCTGGGGCTCACATTTGATCCGGATTGTATTGAAGCTGCTTCAAGCGCCGTCAGGGAACAGGGTACCGGTACGACGGGATCCAGAATGGCCAACGGCAGCTACTCCGATCATGTTCAATTAGAGCAGGAGCTGGCCGAATTTTTTGGGTGTCAACACGGCATGGTCTTTTCGACCGGCTACATTGCCAATTTGGCGATGTTATCTGCCTTAACCGGAACGGGCGACGTTTTATTGATTGATGCCGACAGCCATGCCAGCATTTATGATGGCTGCCGCCTTAGTGGCGCGGAAATTATTCGATTCAGGCACAATGATCCGGAGAATCTGGCCAAACGACTCCAACGGCTGGGTGAACGCACGTCCAATACACTCATTGTGGTCGAGGGCATTTACAGTATGCTGGGAGATCGCGCCCCCCTGGCCGAAATTGCTGCGGTCAAAGAACAATACGGC
>JASFPY010000480.1:0-3154 GCA_050115755.1 Desulfobacteraceae bacterium
AGTGCCGTCGGGATGCGCAATCACTGTAGCGGCGCCCTTTAAAACCAGATGCACACCGAAATTTACTGCAAAATCCCGGGCACAGGCAATCCGGTTCTGTTGAACCGTTGCCGGGGAGGTTTCGATCAGCCGCGCCATTTCTCCGGGATGCGGGGTCAGAACAGTCGGCGCATTGCGCTTCTTTAACAGCTGGGTCCGATTGGCGATGTTGTTCAGACCGTCGGCATCGATGACCATAGGGGCGTCAATCTGGCTGATAATTTTTTCGACCAGGCTGCGGGTTTCTGCGGCCTGGCCGATACCGGGCCCGATAGCCAGACAGTTTTTACCGTCGGCCAGCGTTTTGATGTCCTCAATGGCGATGTCTGCCAGAATGCCGTATTCGCATTCCGGCAAAGGCGTGGTCATGACTTCCAGAACCTGAGTCTCGATGATTGGATTCAGGCTTTCGGCAATTCCCAGCGTCACCAATCCTGCGCCGGCTCGCATAGCCGAAACGGCTGTCATAGCAGCCGCACCGGTTTTCCCTGTTGAACCGGCGACGACCAGCAGGTGTCCGGTTCGCCCCTTGTGCGTATCAGCAGATCGTTGTGGAAAGGCATCACGGATGTGTTCGGCAGAGAGCAAATATTGCTTCGGGCCGACCGCGTCCACGACAGCGCCCGGAATTCCAATGTCGATAATCTTCAGTTTGCCGGTATAGTCAGCACCCGGATAGGTGTAATGACCGATTTTGGCCAGCGCAAAAGTCGCCGTCCCCTGGGCACGGATGCATGTCCCGCAGGGCTGGCCCGTATCCGAGTTCAGACCCGAAGGCATGTCAACGGCAAACACCGGCATGCCGTCACGGTTAAGGTCGTTGATAAAATCGATGACTGTTTTAAAAAAGCCCCGGACATCAGATGTCAGTCCGGTTCCCAGGATGGCATCCACGAGAAGGTCGAAACGCGATAGGTTGGATTTTATTTTTGAAAACGAGTCTTGGTCCGGAATTTCAATGACCGGGATCTCCAGCGCTGCTAAACGTTTGAGGTTGGCGGCAGCATCGCCTGTTACGTTAGCGGCTTTCGCCAGTAGATAAACCGTCACATCAATATGCCGGTCGGCCAGATACCTGGCCATAACAAACCCGTCACCACCATTGTTTCCTTTGCCGCAGATAATCGCCACGCCGGTTTTAATGCTGCCGGCAAACTGATCCAGCAACGCATCCGTTGCACCCCGTCCGGCACTTTCCATGAGTTCCAGGCCAGGAATACCGTGAGTTTCAATCGTCTGACGGTCCATTTCCTGAATTTCACCGGCGGTTACAAGAATCATCTGAAACTCCAATCATGAAAGCGGCGCATCACAGTACGTCTTGCAAATGAGAAATGTGCCACCAAGCCAAACTAAAAAAACTAACCACGAAAACACGAAACCTGGAAGGCACGAAATTTTATTATTTTCCTTTTCGTGTTTTCATTACTTTCGTGATTTTGTGGTAAAAAAGCCAATTTTATTTCAGGCTTGTCTTCTCAATATTCAAAGGGCGCGGATCAGATCGATCATTTCTTTGACGGCCTTTTCCATTCCCGTCAATACCGCCCGCGAAATGATACTGTGGCCGATACTGAATTCATCAATTTCTTCGAGACCGCTGAAGGCCTTGATGCTCTTGTAGCATAGCCCGCGCCCGGCTTTGACATTCAGTTTGAGTTTGTGGGCCAGTTTGACTGCATCTACAGTTGCTAAAAATGCACGATGCCGTGTCCGGGTTGTCTTGGCCGCGCAATAGGCACCGGTATGAATTTCGACAATTCCGGCGTTGGTTTTATGAGCCTGCTTGAGCTGTTCGGGTTCCGGATCGATTAAAATGCCCACGGGGATGCCGCTGTTTTGCAGGGTATCGACGGTTTCCCTTATTTCCTCTTTATGCACAATGAGGTCTAGGCCGCCGCCGCCGCTAAATTCCTCCCGTTTTTCAGGCACCAGCGTAACATGGTCCGGCTTGATATCCAGGGCCATGCCGACCATCTCGGTGGTTGAAGCCATTTCCAGAATCAGCTTGCTCTGTATCGTTTGGCGCAGGATCCGAACATCACGGTCACTGATACCCTGCCGGTTCTCCCGCAAGTGGACAACGATACCATCGGCCCCTGCCATTTCAGCCAGAACCGCGGCGGCCACCGGATCGGGAAAAGAAGTTTTCGCGGCTTCTCTCAAAGCAGCCACGTGATCTATCTTAACCGCTAAACCGGGCATACATGAACCTCCCTTATGCCTGAAGTGTTTCGTGTTTGGTGTTTGGAAAGTTGGTGTTTCGTATTGATTGTTTAGCAGTCCAGCAAGGCGAAATAATTTCATCTACGCTATTACTAAACACAAAACACTAAACACAAAACACTAAATACTAAACACTCTACTCAAAAGACTGCTTTACTGATTTTTTACGAATTTATCAAATTTTTCAGCAGTGTTATTTTTCCTTACACTCAAGTAATTGCAACAATTCTTTTGCTTTTTCTTCCATTTTCGAGGCTTCGGCTGCGCTATACTCATGGTCATAGCCCAGAAGGTGCAAGGTTCCGTGAATCAGAAGCTGATCAAAGCGGTCCTGCATGCTGATACCCGCACTTTTCGCTTCCCGCTGTGCGGTGTCGGCTGAAATTACAACATCGCCCAGAAGGTTGGGAGCGATGTCTGAGAATGGACCCTGGCGCATGGGAAATGCAATCACATTTGTCGGGCCTTCGCGGTTAAGGTATTGGTGGTTGAGTTGCGCAATCTGCTGATCGTCAACAATGAGAATGGAGATTTCTGCTTCAGGACAGTCCAAGGCGTTTAAGATGACGCTCGCCGTCTGGTGAATCTTCTTCTTTGAGATCCTGTGACTGTCTTGCCTGTTGCCGACTTGCACTTCCATTCTTCAATTTTCCTTTATCATTTTCATTTCCCGCTGCCCGGCTTTCAGTGTATTCGATTCGATGATGATGGATGCCGTACAAAATTTTGTTAAAACTTTTTGCAATATTATGGAGGTCTTTCAGTGTCAGTTCACAGGAGTCCAGTTGGCCGTCTGAGAAAATCTGGTTGATCAGTTTCTGGACCAGCCCCTGAATTCGTGATGGGGTAGGGTTGTCCAGAGTTCGTGAAGCAGCCTCAACCACGTCTG
>JASFPY010000481.1:0-3152 GCA_050115755.1 Desulfobacteraceae bacterium
ATTGATTTCTAAACGTTTAGATATTGTTCGAGGGTAAGGCATGATTCGGTTCAGAAACGGAGCGTACACGCAAGTACGTGAGTATTTTGAAATGAATCATAACACAGCCATCGGGCACTAGATAAGCGTTTAGAAACCAATTTTAGAAGTAATAGTTAAACCATAGGTATGCACTATTGGGGCTACGGCTGTGGATGTTGGTTCCCGGGATGATAAAGCCGCCGAATTCGGAACCGGGGCTGCCATTATCGCCGTAAAAAATGTTGGCGCCGATCTTCATTTCCAGGTTCTGGGTGACATTCCAGATCGCCCGGGGCTGTAGGATTCCGGAGGGATCGTGCATATTGTTAATGCCGGTAAAAAATATCTTGAACAGCGGATGCAGTTCCATTTGGATTTCAGCGCTCACGTAGTGTTTGCCCAGCACGAATAATTCTCCGCGGGTCAATCGGTTGGCAATATCGGGATTGGACAGGGCACCCGGATAATCGCTTTCGCCGAGGCCGTTGTAATAATATTCCAGGAGGCCGTAAAAATTCTTCTGCCACCAGACCCAGGAGTAATCCATGTTGGCCACACCCGACAGGTAGTTTTGTGTGTTTTTGCCTTTGCCGTCATTTAAAAAGGTGGCTGTGGTGTCCAGCCGCCAGGCCGCTCCTCCCCAGATGCCGGAGCTGCCCAAACCCATAACATAGTCGTCATAGTGCCGGGTAGCCATGATATCAAACTCGGTGGTTCCGGCAGCAAAATGCATCAGACCGGCCAGTGAATTGCGGTCTGCCTCCACATTATTCGAATCGGGATCGCGTCTGACCACATACAATAACTGAAGATCGACCGAATAGGGTAGCGCAATTTGCGCCAGCGCCATATCATCGCCGACTTTATAATCCCGTTGGATATCGGCCGGCGGAAAAGGATTGAATAAATCCATGGGATTAAAAATCAGGCCGTTTCCCCAGGTGACGGCCTGACGTCCGATGCGCACGAATCCCCATTTTGGTCTGAGGGCAAAATTCAAGCGGTCCAGGCGTTGCAGCAAAATATAGCGGTCTTGCTCTTTGATGGTATGCGTTAAATCCATTAAACGGCGGTCATCGTTCAGAGGTGCGCCGAAAAACAATGTGCTGCCTTCAAAGTTGGGAAATATGGCTCTTAAATCCTGTTGCTTTTCTCGTGCTTTACCGCCTGCCAGGATGGCTTCATACTGGGTCTCAAGATGGCCCCAATTGCTAAAGAAGGTATCATTATTGATCCTGAGGTCGGTATCCAAATTCAAATAGGTCCCGTTGCCGACGGGTTCATATATCGTTTCATCCCTGGCAAAAGTGGCGGAGCCAATCAGCTTTAAGCGTCCCCCCCAGTGCATATCGATTTGATTCAGCCAGGAACTCGGAGCAGTTGCCTTGTCTTGCAAAGCAGCTTTTTGGCTGGGGTGGACCAGGCTGCTGAAACTGTCGAAACCAATCAATACGAATAAGGCGATATAAATGCAGACTGCATTTCTTATTAAACAGGATGGTTTCACATCTCCCGCCAAACGCATTCGCGTCAAATTAATGAACCACACTTTTTAGTCAGAAGAATATTCAGATCGTGGGAGCGGCTTCTCAGCCGCGATTTTTCAAGCATCTCTGATCAATTGCTCGCGGCTGGGAAGCCGCTCCCACAGAAATATATAAAGAATCATTTTGCCTGATCGTCCACCAGGCGGCCATCCTTTAATTTGACCAGTCGTCGCGCATATTCCATGACCATGCGGTCATGGGTTGAAAAAATAAAGGTAATCTGTTTTTCGTTGTTCATCTGTTTCATCATTTCCAGCAATCCCTGGCCGGTTTTTGAGTCCAGGTTGGCGGTTGGCTCATCGGCCAGAACAATGGCCGGATTGGAAACAATGGCCCTGGCAACGGCTACGCGCTGCTGTTGCCCGCCTGACAGCTCCGCAGGTCGTCGATGGTATTTTCCTTCAAGCCCCACTTCGTCGAGTATGGCTCTGGACTTTGCTCTGCGTTCCTGTGAAGGCAGTCCCTGCAACAACATCACATATTCAACGTTTTCGATGGCTGACAGCACCGGGATCAGGTTATAGGCCTGGAAGACAAATCCGATTTTATGAAGCCTTAGATCGGCCAGCTGGGATGGGGACAGGCTTTCAAGGGCCTTGCCGCCCACAAAAATACTGCCGGAATCAAGCAGATCCAGACCGCCGATCATATTCAGCAGCGTGGTTTTGCCGGATCCGGAGGGTCCGGCCACGGCTAAAAATTCGCCTTTGTCGATTTTTAAGCTGATATCCTTTAATGCCTGAACTTTTAACTGACCCTGTCGGTAAGTCTTGGTAACATCAATGCATTCCACAATTTTCATTTTTATATCCTACATTAAGTTGGTATTAAATATGAAGCACGCCTGATTTTATAAAATAGGGCGAAATCCGAAACAATTTTTAAAATTCTAAATTCAAATGTTCTAAACATTTTGAATTTATGTCATTGGATATTTGGATTTGTTTCGAATTTCGTGCTTCGGATTTCGAGCTTACTACCATTGCGTGTAAAACCTGATAAAAATTAGTTTTGGGTATAAATCGTTCATCTGATTAAATATGAGCAAGAGCTTGTACCGGTGTAAAGCGAGAAGCCTTTATCGCCGGATAAAGACTCACCAGAAGGCCGAGCAACAACACCGTTAAATTTGCCACCCACACATCCTTGGCTGCTATGGCCGGATAGATGATGCGCGACATGCCGGCATATTCCGCGCCGGCTGCCAGGGCTGAAAGGTCAATACCGTTTCCGGACAGGGCGTAAATACTTAAAAAACCCAACAAATTTCCGATGATTAAGCCGCAGATCAAAAGCAAAAAGGATTCCACCAGAACCTCCCGCAGAATCCACCAGGGTTTCATTCCCAGGGCCTTCATCAATCCAAACTCTCGCATGCGTTCAAAAACAGCCATCAAAGTGGTATTGACGATGCCGAATCCCATGGCCACGAAAACAACCAGAAACCAAAACCACATAAATCCGTCGAGTATCTTCAGATAGGCCGTCTGAAAGGGCAGCAGTTCCCGCCAGCTATGGACCTCGAATTGCTCTGTAGGCAGGGTTGCTTTTAATTTTTTATAGACGTCGCGGTTTTCGTATCCG
>JASFPY010000482.1:0-3151 GCA_050115755.1 Desulfobacteraceae bacterium
AGTGGCCGAGTCATTTTCGGATATTGTGCGGATTGCCAAGGAATATATCAAACCTTTTTAGAAGTGGAAGAGAAC
Source organism: Desulfobacteraceae bacterium (assembly GCA_050115755.1). Lineage (GTDB taxonomy): Bacteria > Desulfobacterota > Desulfobacteria > Desulfobacterales > JAHEIW01 > JAHEIW01. The sequence continues at coordinate 76 of JASFPY010000482.1, forward strand.
TGAACGATGCAGCCTGAAACAAATAAACTGGGGCCCATTCGCAGCGCTCTCTTTGTGCCCGGTAATCGACCCGATCGGGTTGACAAGGCCGTTGCCACCGCTGCCGATCGTGTGATTATCGATCTTGAAGATGCGGTGGCCGTGAGCCAGAAAGAAGAATCACGGGCATCGGTGCGCGAAAAGATTATCGCCCATAAAGGCCGCGGGGTTCTGGTGCGGGTCAACGGGCTGGAAACCGAGTTTGTTATGGGCGATCTGGAAGCGGTTGTGGTCACTGAACTCGGTGGGCTTATATTACCCAAAACTGAAAATAGCCATCAAGTCGGAAAGATACACCGGCTGCTTGTCGATTTCGAAAAAAAGCAAGGACTGCAAGCGGAAAGCACCGCGCTTATTTTACTGGTTGAATCTGCTTTGGGCGTTCAAAATATTTTTAAAATTTCAACTGCAGCGGCCGAATTGAATCGGGAATTTTTAATCGCACTGGGCGCTGCAGATTATGCCCTGGATATGGGAATTGAAATCACAAAAGACGGCCGTGAACTCATTTATCCCCGCTCGCGGATCGCGCTAGCCTGTCGGGCTGCCGGGATTGCGCCGCCCCTGGATACCCCCTTCATGATTGATCTAAAGGATATTGATGCGCTCAAGGATGATGCCGCAAGGGCAAAACAGTTGGGATTCCAGGGCAAGCTATGCATTCATCCGAATCAGATTGAGCCGGTTCATCTTATTTTTACCCCTACCGCCGAAGAGATTTCTTTTGCGCGTCGGGTTGTTGAGGCTTTTGAAGCCGAAGAAGCCGGGGGTTCGGCCGCCATCCAGGTGGATGGGAAGTTTGTGGACTATCCGGTTGTGGAGCGATCCCGCAGAATTTTGCAGCTGGCCTCCATAATCGGCGGGATATAAATCATAAGGTGATGTATGAATGAATTTATTGACATTTCAATTGATCGAAACACATGCGTCGGAATAAAAGAATGCGGTCAATGTATCCGGGTCTGTCCCGTAAATATTTTCAAAGACAAAGCGGATTGGCCGGATATCGTCATAGAGAATCTGGATGAATGTACCCTGTGCAATTTGTGCTTACATGAGTGCAAGCCCAACGCCATCGTAATCAGCAAGCTTTACGAGCGTTAAAAGAAGAACAAAATATGTCAACAGAGAAGGGAGATACCGATGACGAGTGAACTTTTCGAAAAGGGACTCAAGGTTCGCCGGGAGGTGCTGGGCGCTGAACACGTGGATGCTTCCATATCACAGGCAGACGATTTCAGTCGCCCTTTACAGGAGCTCGTTACTGAATACTGCTGGGGTAATGTCTGGAGCCGGCCAGGGCTTGACCGCAAAACCCGGAGTTTGCTGAACTTGGCCATGCTCACCGCCCTTAACCGACCTCACGAGGTAAAGCTACACGTAAGAGGAGCGCTAAACAATGGCTGTAGCAAAAACGATATCATGGAAGTTCTGCTGCAGGCCGCCATTTATTGTGGTGTCCCGGCGGCAATGGACAGCTTGCGTGGGGCCAAAGAAATCTTTCAGGAAATAAAATCCAAACAAGCGTAATGAAGGTAAAATCTGAAATGCAACCGATTCTCATCTCGCTAAAAATCACTGACCGGATTTTCGGAGTTCTTAACAGGATACCGTACGTTGCCTTTTACGCCAGGACCAGAGGGTGGGAATTTATTTTAAGCTGGAGCCATCGTATCACCGGTCTGCTCCTGGTCCTGTATGTCTGGTTTCATCTGATCACCCTTGCCGCCCTGAGCAGCCCCGGGGACTATGACGCCAAAATGGCATTGTTTTCTTCTCCGCTGGTCGTCTTCTTCGAATGGCTGCTTGCGATTCCGGTGATCTTCCACGCCGTCAACGGCGGCCGATTAATGCTTTTTGAAATTTACGGCTATCGTGATGATCCTGCCATGATTCGATGGTTGTTTTTGGTGTCGACTGCCTATTTAGGTCTTATGGCTGTTTTCATGCTTCTGGGAGATCAGAGCGTTTCACCCATTTTCTTTTGGCTGATTGTGTTTGTCAGTGCCGTCATTGGTGGATATGCATTCCTGGCAAGAATATGGCGGCTGGAGCATTCGCAGTTCTGGAAATTTCAAAGAGCCAGTGGCGTTTTCCTGCTGGTCATGATACCGGCGCATTTTTTATTCATGCATCTGAATCCTGCAGTGGGCAAGGATTCGGCCGTAATTATTGCCAGAATGCAAAGCGTTTTTATCAAAATTGTTGACCTTGCGATGGTTCTGGCCGTTTTATACCATGGCGGCTACGGGCTGTTTTCGGTGGGCAGAGACTATATTGCATCACGACCGTTGCAGATTTTAATGACTGTGCTGATTGCTGTCGTGATGGTTTGGTTTGCCTGGATCGGTCTAAAAATAGTCGTTAACATCTAACGAAGATCCATATGGAGTCTGCATATGGCTGCTAAATTCAAGATTTCCTCTACGCTAAACTGCGATGTGCTGGTGATTGGTGCCGGCGGTGCCGGACTGCGTTGCGCCGCCGAAATACTGGAGGGGAAACCGGGCACAAAAATTGTTGCGGTTACCAAAGTTGCGCATTGCCAGAAGTCGCATACCAGCACGGCCCAGGGCGGACTGGCGGCGGTGGACCCGAAGGATCCGATCGACAAGCCCATTTATCATATGTTTGATACCTGGAAAGGGTCGGATTGCATGGCGGATCAAAATGTTATCAAAAAGATTGTCGAATCCGCCTGGGAACAAATCGTCTGGCTGGAAAACAAGGGTATGCATTTGAGCCGTAATCAAGAAGGGGGGCTCAGTAAAAGAACTTTCGGGGGGCACACTGCCAGATTCGGCGAAACTTCTGCCTATCGAGCGGTTTTTGAAGCGGACCGGACGGGCAAAGGAATAATGGACAGCGTCTGGGGAGAAACGCTGCGCGCTGGTGTTTCATTTGTCAATCGGTCCGTGGCAACCGAGCTTCTGTTGAAAGACGGTCGCTGCGTCGGCGCTGTCCTGTTCAGGGAGCGCACAGGTGAATTCGTTGCGGTTTGCGCGAAAGCCACGGTTTTCGCAACCGGCGGTAACGG
>JASFPY010000483.1:0-3145 GCA_050115755.1 Desulfobacteraceae bacterium
CTTTGATGAGTCGGTTATATTGTTTTAGTGTTAAACGCTGTAAAGAATCATCTTCCTTTACAATGAATATTCTTGTTCCCAGTCCCATGGTTTGTGCCTTTGTGATAGGGTCCACCTATGCCGGTCAAGGTCGGAAAATCATCGAAAAAGATTCCATTGATGAAACCATTTTCATAACGGCCAATCCCAGCGATCGCATCATGCTTGAATTAATGGCCGGCAGCCAGGTGTTTTGGTGATTTTTTTGGATTATTCGGATTTTCGGCTGAAGTAAAGATTGGCCAGGGCAACCAGAGAGGTGCCCACAATCAGCAAAAAAGAGATCGCATTGATCACCGGCGTGCTGCCGTCTCTGACCTGAAGATACAGGTTGATCGGTAATGTCGCCTGGTATCCCACCAGAAAAAGCGTCGTATTAAAGTTTTCAAAGGACATCAAAAAAGCGATCGCGCCGGCACCGATAATGGCCGGCCTTAAAAATTTTAGTGTTATGTGCCAGATCACTTCAAAGCGGTTGGCCCCCAGGTTGAGGGCCGCTTCTTCCAGGGTGCGATCAAATTTGCGCAGGCGTGCCGAAACCACAAGCGTCACCAGCGTGGCGATAAAGGAAAATTGACCCAGCACCACCAGCCAGAATCCCGGACGAAACAATTCCACATCGATATTCCAGTGCGCCTCGAAATAAGTTCCCAGCGTATTGCTGAGCAGCAGGATTGAAATTCCCAGAATTACTCCCGGAATGACCAGCGGCGCTAGCATCAGAAAATAGAGTCCCTGCTTGAATCGAAAATCTTCCTGCTCGAACAGAAAGGCGGCACAGGTACCGACAGCCATTGACAGCAGCGTCACAAAAAAGGCCACCCGAAAACTGACCCAGATGCTGTCCAGATTGATCTGATCGTGAAAAATGCCAACGCGGGATGGCAGGTCGGCCGTAAACCATTCCACGGTAAACCCCTGCCAGGGCAAAGACGGAAACTGCGAATCGTTAAATGCCAGTATGCAGGTTACCAAAAGCGGTGCAAACAGGAACGTAAAATAGAGGATCACATAGGACTTAAAAGCCCGATTGTAGGTCCTGGAAGTTGGCAGCGTCCGTATCATTGTACGACCTTTTTAAGGTTTTGCCGGGTCAGCTTTAACCCCAGCCAGACGATAATTGATGAAAGAATCAGTAACAAAAAGCCGAATGCCGATCCCTGGTTCCAGTTAAAACTGGCAATAAACTGATTGTAGATCTGTTCGGTAAACCACAGGGAGTTTTTACCGCCCATCAGATTGGGAGTCAGATAATTGCCCAGCGTCAGCATAAACACCACGATAGATCCGGATACGATGCCCGGGGTGGCATGCGGAATGATAATTTTAAACAAAATGGTCCACATATTGGCGCCCAGATCATAAGCCGCTTCTACAAGGCTATTATCGAGGCTCTCGAGTACCGAAACAATCGGAACCACCATAAAAAGCATGGAGGTGTATACCAGCCCCAGAATCATGGTGGAGTCTCGATAAAGCATTTCAATCGGCTGATTTAGAATTCCCAGTTTAAGCAAAAAATGGTTAATCACCCCGCTCTCTCTTAACAGGATCATCCAACCGTATACCCGCACCAGTTCGCTGACCCAGAACGGCAGAAGCAGTAAAACCAATAAAAACCCCTGATATTTGGGCGCCACCACTTTGGTAATGTAAAAAGCAACCGGAAGGGCAATCACAAACGTCAGAAAGGTGACCAGAATGGAATAAATCGCGGTTCGCACAAAAGTCAGCCAGTAAATGGGCTCGTCAAAAAAATTTAAATAATTTAAAATGCTCCAGACCATCCGGCCTTCGTCATTTTCTGTGCGAAAGGACATCACCAGCAAATCGATCTGAGGCAAGACAATAAGAAGAACCAGCCAGAGCAACACCGGAGATAAGAAAAAAATCAGTCCCCATCGCTTTTGATTCTTCATGTCAAGAAATCCCGGTTCAAGGATTCTGGGTTCAGAGGTTCAGGGTTTAGTGTTCCGAGGTAGGGCGGGCCTCTGCACCCACCGGTCAGAGGTCGGCACGGAGGCTGACTCTACTTTCGTTTTTCCATCTGTGTTCTGTTATTCAACTTTTGAACCCTGATCCCTGAACCTTTGAACCTTAATCCTTTTTAGGAAAGCAGATGCCGGACTGCTCGTTCCATCCGATTTCAATTTTATCCGCCTTCTGGATGTAGTCGAATTGCCGGGTTTGTGGCAGGGCGATGAGCAATTCGGTATCGGCATCAAGCGGATGGGCCAACAACCGGCTGTTGGCGCCATCAAATAAAATATCCTTGACGACCACCTCAAATCGATTCAGATCGGATAGGCCCGACTCGGGTTGAATCAGCATGGCTTCCGGCCGCAGAAAAAGGTCGACCTCGGTTCCGGGCTGCAGATTCTCTCGCACTTTTGTGCGAAATACCGGCCCCTCGTTGGTTTCGATTTCAGCACGGGTATCCTTACATTGGCTGATCCGACCGGACCAGGCATTGTTATCGCCAACAAACTGGGCCACAAAAGGGGTATCCGGGTTATTGTATAAATTGGGGGGGGTATCGATCTGTTCGAAAACCCCCTTGTTCATCACCGCCACATGATCCGACATCACCAACGCTTCAGACTGGTCATGGGTAATGTAGACAAAGGTGGTGCCGACTTTGGCCTGCAATTTTTTCAATTCGACCTTCATCTGTTCCCGTAGTTTCAGATCCAGGGCACCCAGAGGTTCATCTAAAAGCAACACGGCCGGCTCCAGAACCAGACAGCGTGCAATGGCCACGCGCTGCTTCTGGCCGCCCGAGAGCTGATCAACTTTTTTGTCCCCAAATCCAGCCAGGTCCACCCGTTCCAAAATGGTCGCCACTTTTTCATTGATAACGGCTTTACGATCACCCCGGCGTTTCAAACCAAATGCAATGTTCTCCCCGACATTCATCATCGGAAACAGGGCCAGATGTTGAAATATCAGATTTACCGGCCGTTTATTCGGTGGGATGCCGAGCATGCTTTGGCCCCGAATTTCGATGCTGCCTTCTGTCGGCTCGGTAAGACCGGCGATCATGCGGAGCAAGGTGGTTTTGCCGCAACCCGATGGGCCGAGAATGGAAAAAAACTGGCCATCAGGG
>JASFPY010000484.1:0-3138 GCA_050115755.1 Desulfobacteraceae bacterium
CATGTTAAAATATCTGAACCTAATTTTCTACTTCAAAATTCAAGATTGCTCCAAAATCTATCTAGAATTGATTGCCCATAAAAGTTTGTAATATCAGATTACGATATCTGAACATTTGTGGTTTTACGTCTTATCTCAATATATCACTACCTGCAAAAATCATTATTATATTGACTAAAACCCATCGGTTTAGGTATGAATGCGTACAACCTATTTCTGATTCTCCCATTCCATCTGACCTGAAGCAGTCGTCCAATAACCGAGTCGAGTCCGATTTCCCATCTTATTTTCACGCTCCCATGAATAATACTTTATCCTGAGTTCAAAACCTTGAAACTTTTCAAAATGAGGAGGGCTCAAAAATGATAAAGGGGAAATTTTTTAAACCAATCCTTTTTTTATTTCTTTTTTTGTTTTTTTCATTTGCTCAATTTGTTGGCGAAGGAGTAGCCGAAGAAACTATTTATTTAACAACTGAGGATGGTCAAAAACTCAAAAGCTCATACTTTCCACCTCCAATGACCAATGCTCCGGGCGTCATTTTATTGCCTGACACGAGATGTGATAGAATGAGTTTCGGCTCAATCCCAAGAAAACTTAATGAAGCTGGTTTTGCTGTTTTGGCATTGGATCTCAGGTACAAAGATATTATCGCTAAGGCAGGAAGTCGAAAGAAACAAATTAGCACAATCAAGAAGCAGGATTTAATGGCTCTTGTAAAATACGATACAAAAAGCGCTATCAATTTCTTAACCAGCACAAAGCAAGTAGATCCAGAACGTATTGCTCTAATTGGTACAAGTCTTGGGTCGAGAGTGGCTATAATAGCCGGAGTTGAATACGACTTAAAGGCATTAGTATTAATTTCACTTTCAGGAGAACTTGCATTTCCGGATTATAAACCGATTAAACAACTTTTGTCAGATTATGGAGAGAAACCAATTCTTTTTATGACAGCAAAAAAGGATTGGGGTGGAGAAGGAAAGGCTGCTGAACACAATAAGCTATATTACGAATGGAAAAATGGGAAAAAAGAATTAAAGATTTGGTCAGGATCTGGACATGGAGTCGGAATTCTTAAAAAAAAGGAATCTACTGACTTTGTAATTTCATGGCTGAAAAATAATCTCTGATAATTTACTCAAATAAAGGCCGGTAAAAAAATCATATCAGAAATTTATCTGTGTTTTAAAAATCTGCGATATCCAATATATCAAAGCTTTTGAAAGCCTCTGAAAAGCGGTGATATCAAATAGGGATATCTGCAATCATCCTGCCATTTTCATAATTCAATGCTTTAAAGCTTGCTGGCAGCGATTCATACAAAAAAACGAATATAGATTCCCGCTAAAACCGCCCATCCCAGAATCAGAATTGTAATTATTACACAGCTGCCGGCCAGCAGTTTATGGAAAACGTTCTCTTTTTTGCGCTCCTGATAACCCAGCAGAAACCCCAGGCCGATTCCCGCGGCGATGCCCCCGCCGTGGCCCCAGTTGTTGATCACCGGCACCATTAGGCCGAATAGGAAAAGAATAATCACCCAGATGCCGATTTGTTTGTAAAGCGCTCGCCCGTATACCCCCCCCCGGCTTTTGCCGTAATAAAGCAGGGCGCCTGCCAGGCTGCAAACTGACGCGGATGCGCCGATGGTCCAGGGGACCGCAGCCAGATAGGAAATAAAAAAGCCGATGACGCCGCCCAGCGTGTAGATGATGAACATCCGATAGGCACCGTATTCCCGGGACACCAGCAAACCCAGTTGGCGGAAAGCCGCCATGTTAAAAAAGATATGCAGAATACCGCCATGCAGATAATTGGCGGAGACCAGGGTCCAGTATCGCTGATAGCCATCAATGGGAACTTTTCCGGTGGCACCCAGCAACTCGAGTATTTGCCCCGACGGCGATAGAAAGGTCAACGGATTCAACGCCAACCCGAAACCTTTCGGATTCAACAGCAGAGAAATCACGTAGATGCCGATATTAACGCCGATGATCGATTTCACCAGCAGGTAGGGGTTGCTGAACCCGCGGGTCCAGATATTATTTTTCCACCAGGCGGCGGGATTTGCCGTCCCGCAATACGGGCATTTCTTCTCTGATATACTGATCAGCTTTTTACAGTTGGGGCAAAGCAGGGATTGTCTTTTGTGATCGGCCATAATAAGATTTCGGATAGTTTTTTAAGAGTCTGCTGTAACTCCGCCATTTTGGCAAAAAGGTATTGCCGGCACGGCGATCAGTCGGCCGGACTCAGTTTGCTCAGATTCAATCCGGTTTTGAAATTATTTCTAATCTACAATAAGACGCCAACCCTTTTGGTCAAGTAGGGTAACACAATGTGATACGGTTTTTCAATTGACACAAAGCCCGGATTTTTCTATTATGGCGGACCCCGATTCAGAAGATCGCCTGTATCTTCCCATCCAAATTTCTGCAAGCATCAACGGGAACAGGAACACTTCTCAGCCATCGGTTTTTCTTGATACGGTCTTAATTAATCGGCCTCTTAATGCGACGCGATGATTTGAGGATTGCGTGAATCAGAATATTAGAACAAAAACGGCTTCAAAACAAACCCTTCTGAGCCTGATCATACTGGGAATTCTGGCTGTTATCTGCGGAGGTGTTTTCATTGCTCAATTCAATTATAATCCGGCGGTTCAACAAATGTCTCCCGTTTTGGCTTCCGGAGATAGACGCCCGGAAGCCCCAGCGGCTGCTGCCGATAAATCGGCAATATCTTTAGCACCCGGCCAATCGCCATTGAGCCCTCCGGAGACCTTTGATGCGGCGACCCTCTCGGATAAAATCAACGGCAAGGCGGAATTGTATCTGTCGGCCGGCTTTGTCCGCCTTCAGAGCCAGCGTTTTAAAGATGAAAACGCCGGAGAGGCCTGGATGGAGGCTTTTGTTTATGACATGCAGACGCCGCAAAATGCATTTTCCGTTTTCAGTGCCCAGCGCAGGGATGATGCCCGGACACTGGAGCTCGGTCAATATGCCTATCAGACCCCCAACGCCCTGTTTTTCGTTCACGGCCCCTTTTATGTTGAGCTTGTGGCATCAGAAGTATCCGAAACCATCATGCAACCGATGATTGCATTTGCCGAAACGTTCATCGACAATCATCCCA
>JASFPY010000485.1:0-3129 GCA_050115755.1 Desulfobacteraceae bacterium
TATTTTCAACGGCGTTGCGAACCAGACCTTCGACAACCTTTTCCAGAACGTCGGGGGGAATGTAAATGGCTGCGGTTTCCGATACATAGGTTCTCAAAAGGCATTTTCGATGCGCAAACCTGGGGCGCAGGGCTTTGATTTTATCTTTAACAAACGGCCCCAGTTCAATCACTTCAGATTTGGACTTGCGGGGCCCATAGGTGTCATCGATGTGCTGCCGGATTTTGCGGATGATATCTTCTTCGCCCAAACCCAGTGAAATCATGACCTCGAGCTCATCTACACAGGCATCCAGCAGAGCCGATAGCATATAATGCGTTTTGTAATCCTTTTCGCGCAAAATATCTTCCAGCTGATATTGCATCTCGAGCAGGCGCAACAGATTTCTTTGAGCCCGCTCAAAAATCTGTTCCCATCGCTGATTCGGCATTCCTGAAATTTGTTTTTTGAGAAGATTCAATGATGCGGATAAAATTGAAACCGGGGTTTTTAATTCATGGGAGAGGTGATGGATTACACGGTCTTTGGTGCGGTTAAGGCTTTTGACATCTTCGTAAGACCGTTTGAGTTCCTCATTAATGCTGGCATTTTCAATTGGCAGCGCAACCAGGTTACCAATCGTCGTCAGCAGCTCAATATCGGACTGATCAAAGGCGCCCTCCTTTTTATTCACCGCACACAATACACCAATCATACGTCCCTCAATTTCAAGGGGCACATCCGCCATGCTTCGGGTACGATATTTGGCCCGACGGTCTATCTCCCGAACGAAATACGGGCTCTTGTATGCATCTTCTATAATCTGCGGCTTGCCGGTGCGATAGACCAATCCGGCAATGCCTTTGTCCACCGGGTATCGAATTTCTTTAAAATTGATCCCGGTTTCGCTTTTGTCAAATACAGCCTCGCGGAAAAAAAATTCCTGATTGGCTTCGTCGAGCAAAATAACCATGGCGCCTTCAACCTGCAGCAGATCCTGAACCTCTCTGGTAATTAACGCCAGCCGCTGATCCAGGCCCCGATACTGATACATGGCTCTGGCAATCCGGAAAAGGGCCTGGTTGATTCTTGCGTTTCGTTTCTCCTGCGTCACATCGCGCAGCGTGACGACCTGACCGGCCGGCCGGTCTTTTTCATCATAGAAAATCGCGCCATCAACAATGATGTCCAAAAGTCGACCGTCTTTGGTCAGCCGTCTGGTCTCAAACCCACGAATAACCTTCTCTTTGTGCAGACGCCGGATGCCCTCGATGGTCTGTTCCCTGTAATTTTCAGGTACGAACGGTATTTTCTTGCCTTCCAATTCTGAAAAATGCCAGCCAAATACTTTCTCAAAAGCCGGATTCAGATAGGAAACCGTATTATCCAGATTAAAGACAAACACCGGTATGGGCAAAAATTTTAAAAACGCCCGATAACGCTGTTCAGCACGGCGGCTTTGCTCCGACAGCTCCAGCGCACAGGTCTCAGACTCACGCAACGCGAGTTGAGCAATAACTTTATCGGTAACATCCCTGGCAATACCCCTGAAACCGATGGATTTGCCGCCGTTATCCCTTATCAAATTGGCTGAAATTTCCAGATGACGCTTCTCTCCGTCCTCGCGAATGATTTCCCAGTTGATATCAATCACACCCTTACCGGTGCGATAAATTTTATTAAATGCCTCATATGCGATGGCAGCATTGGTTTTATCCATATAGGATTGAAAGTTGCTGTTCTGGATTTTTTGACGCGAATATCCAAAAATTCGACAGAGCGCATTATTAAAAAATTTGAAATTTCCTTTTAAATCAACTTCATAAAAGCCATCGGCCATATCCTCTATCAGAACACGATACCGATCCTTCTGGATTTTCGTTTGCTCTCCGCCCCTCACTTTCGCGGCAGATTTGTTGGAGGGGGTTTTGTTTTTACCTGAGATCATTTTAAAAATCATTATTTTCGGTTGCAAGAATTCCGAATTCTTCCGCGTCCAGCAAACGGGTGCCGCTGGCCTTTAAAACGTCTATGGCTTTATCATTATCGCTGAAGCGAAAGATCATAATGGCATTTCCCTTTGCAAAGGTGATAAAGGCATACATGAATATGACGGATACGCCTGCTTGCGTCAGCGGTTTGAGAAGCCCGGCCAGGCTGCCGGGTTTATCTACGACTTCGGCAGCCACAACTTCATTAACATAAGCCGGAATCTGCATTTCCATAAGAATCTTGCGGGCAGTCACCACATCAGAAACAAGCAACCTTAGCTGCCCGAAAGCGCCGGTATCAACAAGGTTGAGCCCGCGCAGATTAATCCCGGCATTGCCAAGCGCATCGGTAACTTCGTGCAGCCGGCCGGGAGCGTTTTCAATCGATACGACAATCTGTTTTAATTTTAAAGTCATCGGAGCCTCCCTGTGGGCAATTTGTTTCGTAATACGGGGTTATGCCAGATAGATAAAAAAAATTAGGATCACGTGTCAAGCAAGAAAGCGTTTGTCATGGGATTCTAAAGTGGCCAGCACCCTTTTTCCTCCAGAACCGACCTTAGGGTCTTTAAAGCCTGATTTGTAGCCGGCATACCGCCATAAACAGCCGTTTGAAAGATAACCTCGGCAATTTCCTGTGCACTGCACCCTACATTCAGCGCGGCATGAATGTGCAACTGGAGCTCATCCAGCCGGCAGAGCACGGTAAGCGCCGCAACAGTGATCAACTGCCGTGTCTTATGCGGTATCTTTTCGCGTGCATACATCTGACCGGTAATAAAGAGCGATAGGTCTTTGGCCAGGTCCCTGTCAAAGGAACGCCAGAGATCATATGGCCTTTCGCCCTGAACATCCTTAAAATAGAGTCCGGCCGTCTTTTTTGTTTTTTCCACGACATCTGTCGCCACTGTATTCTCCTTTCGTTCATTTGACAAATTTTTAATTTACCACGAAGCACACGACGTTCCCGAAAAGCGATAAAATCTTTCCTGGATTTGCATTCTTTGTGTGCTTCGTGATCTTCGTGGTTATAAACCAGCGATGAAAGCCCAAATGCAATCAGCCCCGCCGATGGCAGGGCTGACTCAAAATGTGCCCATCTGGAACCGATTAGGTTGTTCGTCTAGGGAAAATTCAGCGCCTATCCTTTTAATTTTTT
>JASFPY010000486.1:0-3111 GCA_050115755.1 Desulfobacteraceae bacterium
TGGATTCAATGGTGTCAAGACGCATCAGCTCATAGCCGCAATTGCGCGCATGGTCGATGATTGCCTCTGCCAGCGCCCGCCCAATTTTTTGCTTGCGATGGCCGGGCACAACGTAAAGCCGCTTCATTTCACAAATCAGTTTCTCAAGTGGGCGCAGGGCAACGCACCCAACAATTTCTTCTTCATTTTCAGCCAGAAGAATACAGCCTTTTGGCGGCGCATACGCGCCGGGAAGGGTTGTCAGCTCGCGCCTGAACCCCTGAAATTCGAGATCAAAACTCAGAGCGTCCGCATATTGCTCAAATAGCTCACGCGTCCGTCGATAATGATCTCCGGTTTGGGCGTGGATGATTCGGATCATCATCGGTTAGTCGTAGTTAAATAGCGATAAAATTTATATTTGTCTTATGTGGTTTCTGAGAATCCGTGCTCACCTTTTTATGAATGAGCGGCCTTACTGGCCTTTAGGACCGGCTCTTTGAGCCTCGAAAAGCGTTCTTTCGGACCTTGATGCTCAGGGTAACATTTCAATGCACTCAAGTTAGCCACAAGCGAAGCGCTCCTCAAACGTAGCGCATACGATGCGCGGAGTGCTCCTCAAGTCTCGCAAATGCGAGACGCTCACTAACCCATGGTGTAAAAAATTTGAGCTTGAAAGACAGTGCTATCCAATTAACTGTTTAAACAGGTTTAGATAATCCTCCTTTGACATGGGGCGCGGATTATCAATATTGCTTCCGTTCTTAAACGAGTTTAACGCCAGTTCTTCGAAGTCCTTTTCCTGGACACCCAGGGAATTGAACTCTGGCAGATGAACATCGGAAGCCAATTTTTCTACAGCCCTGACAGCCTGGCGGGCGGCCCCGTCAACATTTTCATCGGACAGCCCCATCGCGGCGGCAATTCGTGCATATCTCTCCTTGCAGTATTCCATGTTGTATGCCATCACCGCCGGCAAGACAACGGCATTGCAAACCCCGTGGGGGGCATCATATTTCCCACCGAGCGCTTCAGCCACGCAATGGACGGCAGCAACATCGGAGTGGCTGAAGGCAATTCCAGCTAACACACTGCCCAGCAACATTGCCGCCCTTGCTTCAAGATTATTGCCGTCGGCTACAGCGGTTCTAAGATAGGTGGCAATTAATTCAATGGCGTAAAGAGCGGCCGAATCCGCAATGGGTTCCGATGCGTTGGCGGTAAACCCTTCGATAGCATGGGTTAACGCATCCATACCGGTTGACGCAGTTAACTCCGGAGGCATGGTCAGGGTCATCTCAGGATCGACCAGTGCTACCTTGGGCGCAATCCGGGGATCTTTAATGCTAAATTTAAATTTTTCGCTGGAATCGGTGATCACCGAGCTAAAGGTCACCTCACTGCCGGTGCCCGCGGTGGTCGGGATGGCGATCAACGGCAACACATCGGCGCCAATCTTATGGGGTCCCTCATAGCCGCGGACCGCACCTCCCTGACGCACCACCACCGCTATTGCTTTGGCACAATCAATCGGACTGCCGCCGCCAAGCGCCACCAGGCAATCCGGGCCAAACAGACGTGCGATTTCAGTGCCTTCTTTAACGTTATAATCTTTCGGATTCGGCTCAACGCGATCAAATACCTGCCACTTCAAATGATGGGCTTCCAGCGGGCCGGTAATCCGCTCCAGCAGGCCTGAACGTATAACGCCTTTATCGGTGATCACAAGCACCTTTGTGGCGTTTAGATTTTTAATCACATCCGCCAGCCCCCTGGCTGCGCCAACGCCGTATTCGATTTTGGTCGGTAATTCAAAACTAAAACTGTTGAGCAGGTTCATGCAAAGATTTTCCTTTCTGCGCTTTTATTTGAATTAAATTTTAATATAATGTTATTCTATAAGTCAAAATGCCGTATATGGCAACTCTGTCCATATCATCGAGGAGCGCATAGCGTGATTCAAAAGGAAAATGGTAAACAGGCTTTGACATCACATGATGCCACCCGGGAAAGGGTCGTCCGCAAGGTTACCTGGGTTGGGCTTGTGGTAAATTTATTTCTGGCCGCCATTAAATTTATTGCCGGCATTTATGGAAGAAGTCAGGCACTGGTCGCGGATGCAATCCATAGTCTTACCGATCTGACTACCGATATTGCGGTGATTGCTGGATCACATTACTGGTCCCGTCCACCCGATGAAAATCACCCATATGGTCATCGGCGCCTGGAAACCCTGGTGACGGTTTTTATCGGTGTTGTATTGATCGTAGCCGGCATTGGCATCGGATGGAAAGCCATATCAGCGCTGCAGGAAAAACACGCAGCCCCCCCGGAGTGGATTGCCGTTTTTGCGGCTTTGCTTTCGATCGGCTGCAAAGAGAGCATCTACCGCTGGACAGCCATCACCGGTCGACGCGTTAAAAGCGCCGCCCTGGCCGCCAACGCATGGCACCACCGTACGGATGCCATAAGCTCAATTCCGGTCTTAATCGCGGTCGCCGGTGCCAAAATTGCACCGGCTTGGTCATTTCTGGATAAGGTCGGAGCCGTGATTGTTTCTATCTTCATCTTACACGCTTCGATTAAAGTCATCTGGCCTGCAATCAGTGAGCTGATCGATGTCGGCGCACCGACAGAAATCTGCAGAAAGATTGAGAACATCGCGCTCAAAAACGAAGGTGTTTTGCAGGTTCATGATATTCGAACCCGGTATATCAGCTCCAGCATTCAGGTGGATCTGCACATTGTTGTTGAAGGATTAATAACCGTGCGGGAAGGCCACGATATTGCCGATGATGTCAAAGCGCGCCTCATTGATTCAATTCCGGAGGTTTTGGATGTGATTGTGCATGTGGATCCCCCGGAAAGGGCCATTCGCAAGGGTAATTGAGATTTCGGCAAACCCCCTATGTAATTTTCCGGTTGAAAATAGCCCCATATCATCATATTCTTAAGATGAACCTATCCCAAAAATCGTAGATCGCGTTTAAGAGCGAGGCGTGAGCCGACGCAAAAGCGTAGCATGCATCAGAGAGTATGTGAGCATTTTAAGGAGGCGCACAACGAAGCGATTGGGCGTTAGATGCATTTTGGGAATCGTTTCATGTTATATTTTTAACCGCAGGCAAGCCC
>JASFPY010000487.1:0-3102 GCA_050115755.1 Desulfobacteraceae bacterium
TCAAGTGCCTGCTCGCCTGTGTCCGGCTGGGCAACGAGCAGATCGTCGCAATTGACCCCGAGTTTTTTGGCATAGGCGGTATCAAGCGCATGTTCCGCATCGATAAAGGCGGCAATGCCGTCTTTTTCCTGGGCTTCGGCCACCGCATGAAGGGCAAGCGTGGTTTTGCCGGAAGCTTCGGGGCCGTATATTTCAGTAACTCTGCCCCGGGGTAATCCGCCGATTCCCAACGCCTTATCCAGGGCAAGCGAACTGGTCGAGATAACCGGCACATCGACTACCGGACGGCTCCCCAGTTTCATAATGGAACCTTTACCAAACTGACGCTCGACCTGACTCATCGCAGTTTCTAAAGCTTTTTCCTTATCCGGTGAAATCGTCATAACGCCCTCCTCTTAACTTAATGCCAAATGTCAATATAATTTCAATTACTTTCAAGATGCTTTTTCTAAAACAGGTAATCAAACACTCAGGTTTGCCGGTTGCCGATTTAGCCGGTTGGGCCCGTCAAAAGAAATACTGTCGAATTGTATTTCGTTTAACCGGCAAACGGGCTCAACCTTTTTGAGATGACCCCTGGAAGTCAATCGCTTGTACCTTAGTGTATACCGCCCCAGAAGGCCGCAAATCGCTTTTGAACAAGATGACCTTGTTGATTTCAAAGGATTCAGATTCAACTTCTTTTAGTTTATCAATCGCAGCTCTCATCCTGTCCGGAGCGATTTTTCCTTTAACGCGTCCCAACGTCAAATGGGATTTAAAGGGCCGGGTTTCTCTGGGAAATCCCAGATCCGCCAGATGAGCGTCGAGCGCCTGCTGAAAGTCTGCCAAAATCTCAAGCTGGCCCTTGAGGCCGGCCCATATGACCCGCGCCCGCCTGACATCCGGGAAAACCCCGATACCTTTAGCAGCTAAAGACACGATTGGGCATGTCCCTGCTGCCAGCGCCATCGCATCGGCGATTCTATCAACATCGGCTGCGGCCGTATCCCCCAAAAATTTAAGCGTCAGATGGATGTTTTGCGGCCGGACCCATTTGACCCGGAACCCATAAGCCTTGAGCGCCTCCTGGGTCTCACCCAGAAATGATTTGACGCTTTCGGGCAAATCAACAGCGATAAAAGCACGGAAGATTTCTGTCATCGTTAATTGATAAATTGGTTGAATAGTTGATTCGTCAAATGATTCAATCCATCTTTAACCATTTAACCCATCAACTATTTGACTATTTAACCAAATAGCGGCATCTCACCTGCTAATCATCTGACCGGATTCAGCAGAACCAAAACCGGACCTGAAATTACTTGAGGGCCGGGGCGGACTGCACCGCCTCAATCTTGGATAAAATGTTATTTTCTATCCAGGCCGCATCCCACCATTCGATCGGATTGACAAAGGTGTTGTGAACCAGGATGCTGAAATGCAGATGGTCACCGCCCGCAAGCCCGGTGTTGCCGGTGCGCCCCAGTATATCGCCTTTTGATACCGCCTGCCCTTTGCTGACATCGCTGCGATTTAAGTGGGCGTACATGCTGAACAGGCCGAATCCGTGATCGATCAGAACGGTGTTCCCATAAATGCCTAAAGAACCGCTAAAGGCAACGACTCCGCTGTTGGCTGCCGGTATCGGCGCATGGGCAACCGAGGCCAGGTCCAACCCCAGATGAACCTGACGATCAATTATCTTTCCCTTGTATTGATAGGTGCGATGGTCGGCAAATCCCGCCTGCTTCGCGGCTCCGGGCATTCGCAGAAACCTGCCCTCCCAGTATCTGGTGGCGGCTGTCGTTTGCGCCAGTTCGCTTATTTGCTCATAATTGGCTTGGCGTAAATCCCGGTTGATCTTCAAGAATTTATCCACCGGCGAACTGCTGGAATCCGACGCAATCGTATTTGCAAATTCAGGGAGCTTCGCGTTCAAAAACCGATCCGAAATCTGGATGTTATCTTTTTTAAACACTTTTTTGCGAATGTAGTGCTTTACACCGGCTTTAGCGCTGTTTTGGGCTTCATCAACGGCTTTGATCCAAATCTGGGTTTTCGGGCCCTGCTGGTATCCGAGCCCGATAAATGCCAGCTGAATCAGAGGGTCTTTATAATAACCGCCATGAGCGGGGAAAAAATTGTCGCCTACTTGAACGCCGGTAAGACGACAATCCTCTGAAGTGCGGTAGATCACAAGCCCGGCCCCGCCCTGAGCCAGGTTATGCACCGTGCTGACCATTTCTATCTGAGGGGGTTCGGTATCGATGGTCAGGTTCCTTTCGAGATAGACCTGATTTCCCTGCCACCACCCGCGCCATGAATAATCCCATACCGCCAGGCGCAATACGGCATTTCCGTCAGCAAATTCATGTTTTTGGGGCTCAAATGGGATGTTCAGCGATTTGGATTTAATTTTCCCACCACTAAAAATCCCGGCTGATTGAAAATCCTGCTCGGCCAGAACAATCTCTTTTCCATTTTGGATCATCGCGACCCAGATTTTGCGTAAGCCGCTATTTGGGTCCGCTATCGAGATTGAAAAACGATGGGACTTTCCAATATAGGGTGATTCCTGCTCAAAAACGACTTCGGGTTTTTGACCTTCCAACCGAATCAGCAATAGCCAGAGAACCGGCAGCAGAAGGATACCGACAGCAATAGCCGCAAACCACCATTTTTTATTTTTGCTTTTTTCTTTCAAAGGGTTACACTCCATTCTGATGCAATAATCGAACTAGTTTTAATAGCAGTTCATTTGTAGAGAATCAAGGCCTCTTTTCCTTTCTTGACTTTTAAAACGGGTCGGGATAAATATTTTTTCCCGAATTTTAAGCGTTCCTGCGTTTCCTCCCGACAGCGAAATCTACATTCATAATCCACAGATTACGCAGATTGCGCAAAATTAAATGTTGAACAATTGCTTTTTTATTTTTTTAATCTGTGTAAATCTACGGAATCTGCAGAAAAATAGTCGGTGTGATACGCTTGGCACATCGCGCGAAATCGGGTCGGGTATTTTATCGGAAAAAACAATGTCCATGGCAACCGAATATAAGAAACCGAAAAAATTAAAAATATTTCTACTGGCAACCATCTTTATTACACTCGGTGGGGTCA
>JASFPY010000488.1:0-3099 GCA_050115755.1 Desulfobacteraceae bacterium
CTGGTGGGCGACTACTCGGTGGGGGTCAACGTGCAAGGTGAGAAAGCCGAAAAAAGCATCGAATTTCGGACCACGGTCAAAGCATCTGCGGCCTGGGGATGGATCGGCATCGGTATCATCGTTGTTGTGATCGGCGGACTTTTCGGATTATTCCGCTGGTTGGGAAGGCGATAAAATGAGTGCTGAAGCCGTTATTGATACGAAAGAACTTACCAAAATTTATAATGGCCAGACGGCTGTTGAGAATCTGACGTTTAGCGTGAATGCGGGTGAAATTTTCGGCTTTCTTGGCCCCAATGGTGCCGGCAAAACCACCACCCTTCTCATGCTGCTGGGGCTGACCGAACCTACCAGCGGTTCTGCAAAGGTGCTGGGTATGGATCCAGCCAGAGAGCCGATCAAAGTCAAGTCGGTCATCGGTCATCTGCAGGAAAACATGGGGTTTTACACTGACCTAAATGCACGCCAGATGCTGCAGTTTATTGCAGAACTTAATGATATCTCCCCAGACGCCGCTCAAGACCGTATCACAGCGGCCCTTCAAGCAACGGGGCTTGCCGGAGAGCAGGACAAAAAAATCGGCGCTTATTCGCGCGGTATGCGACAGCGCCTCGGTATAGCCGAACTGTTGATCAAGGATTCAAAAGTGGCGTTTCTTGACGAGCCCACCCTGGGGCTGGATCCGGACGGCACCAATCGGATGATCGAACTCATTGAGAGCCTGTGTCGTGATAAGAAAATGACGATTTTACTTTCCAGTCACATGCTGCATCAGGTTCAGAAGATCTGCAACCGCATCGGCATCATGATCAAGGGCCGCATGGTGGCCCACGGTGAGATGGATCATCTGGCAAAGGAAAAATTCGGAGTGGGCAAAGAGCAGTATACCTTGGAAGAAATCTATATGAAATATTTCCAGGAGGCTTAGCCGTGCGGGGCATTAAAACCATCATTAAAAAAGAGCTGGCCGACCATTTTGCCAGTTATCGGTTTACCATTATTTTTGCTTTGATTGCCATGATCAGCCTGATTACGGCGTATATGGTCGGGTGGAAAATCAAAACGGAAATGGAGGGAATGGCCTCCCAGTCCGCTTTTCTTCTGCTTTTTACCCTGCCGGGGGCCATGGGTCTGTTTTCATTGGTGCAGTTTGTGGCATTTTTTGGACCACTGGTGGGCCTTGTCCTGGGATTTGATACGATCAACCGCGAACGCAACGCAGGCACGCTGAGCAAACTGCTGTCTCAACCGATCTATCGCGATGTGGTCATCAACGGTAAATTTCTGGCCGGTGTGGTGCTTATCACCGTCATGATGGTATCCATTGTTCTGGTTATTACCGCCCTGGGTTTGATCGTTATGGGGATAGTACCGGGGATTGAAGAGATCTGGCGGATTATCGTCTATCTGGTCATCAGTATCATTTATATTTCTTTCTGGCTGGGAGTCGCGATCCTTTTTTCAATTTTATTTCGCAGTACGGCCACCTCAGCACTGGCCGCCCTGGCCGTCTGGATATTTTTCTCAATAATTTTTCCATACAGTGTTAGCGTAATCGCCAATAATGTTTTTGAATCCGTTGAAGACAATCCAGCGGCAATCGTGCAACGGGCTAAAATGGTGAAGGTCTTTATCCTCTTATCGCCCCAGGAGCTTTACACCGATGCGACGGCCACAATCATCGATCCGACCCGCAAGTCGGCCAGATCCCTCATCAACATGGGCGCCGGCCCCCTGGAAAGTTTGTCCATGGCACGATTTTCCGGGCCGCTGCCCCTGCTGCAAAGTATCCTGATCGTAGTGCCTTATATTATCTCGCTGATTGCCCTGACAGTGGTGTGCTTTGCTATTTCCTATGCGGTATTTATGCGCCAGGAAATCCGATCGTTATAAAATGCGAAAATTCGAATCTTATTTTAATTAGAAAAACTAAACGGATTTCAAAAGCCTCAGATTTTGTTCGATGGCACTGCTCATTTCGATGTTGAAGCCACGGTTAACCCTCACATTTCCCTGATCATCCAGCCAGGGAATTCGAAAGGTGATAACGCGCTCCGGTTCAACAATTCTCTCCAGGACAGCTTCCTGGCGGTACTGGGGATTCTGATCCAGAACCGGTTTGACGCTATCGATGACCTCTTGAACAGCTTGATGAAATTCTCGTTTCCCTGGATCCCTGGTATTGATGATTTTTATTATATCTGACATCGCGCCTCCATTTTTGCTGTTAATATCATTTACAGGCCCGAAAAATTAGGCGAGTTTTCTGAAAAATGTCAATACCCCAATTCACCTTGCACAGAGTTTATAATTTGCTATTATCTAAAGCTAAAGGCTGGGAGGCCTGGAAGCCAGAAAGCTTGGAAATTTGTAAGCCTTCCAGCCTCCTGGCCTCCTAAATTCCAAGCGTTATGAGCTATCAGCTATGAGCTACGCGCCATATTTACATCCCAGCTCGCTTGCAGGGAAAAGGGTTTATAAATGAAAATGATTGACTATCCAAAATCAGTGGTCGTTGAAGAACAGGGCCCGCGCGATGGCCTGCAAAATGAATCAAAAGTGGTCCCAACTGAAAAAAAGCTGGCAATCATTGATGCATTGATCGCCGCCGGCGTAAAAAGGATCCAGGTCGCCTCCTTTGTCAATCCGAAAATCGTTCCCCAGATGGCCGATGCCGAGAGCCTGTGCGCCGGATTAAAAAAACACGATGGCATTGTCTACAGCATGCTGGTGTTAAATCAGAAAGGTATGTACCGGGCAGCCAATGCGGGTGGGCGCCATGTCACGGCTTCGATTTCTGCCAGCAACACCCACAGCCAGCGCAATGCCGGCATGACCTTGAATAAGGCCCGCCGGCAACTTGCTGAAATGGTTGCCATCGGAAAGAAAAACGGGTTGACTGTTCGCGGTGGCATTCAGTGCGCCTTTGGCTGCCGCTATGAAGGCCGGATCGACCCAGACACGGTTATGGACATGGTCAAAGAACAGCTGGATCTGGGCATCGACGAAGTCGAGCTGGCTGACACCACCGGCATGGCAGATCCCCGGACCATTCAAGAAATCTGCGGTCCGGTCAGGACCCTGACAGGTGACAAACCT
>JASFPY010000489.1:0-3092 GCA_050115755.1 Desulfobacteraceae bacterium
TTTCCTGGGAGTCGGAGTCCACCACCGGCAGAGGCGTGATCCTGTTTTGCGCAACCTGTCGCAATGCCAGCCTGATTCAATTTTTTCATAAAAATCCCCCCCAAAACAACCCGGTGGCATCGAATGTTTTAAATTCGTTTCGTGATCACCGTAGCGACGCCCGGATTCTGTGGTCTGCCTATGACATCCGGGCGCTGGTGCCCGAAACGTTTGAATTGAAGCACCATCGATTTGAAGCCGGCCGATATGAACTTGATTTTGCAAACCGTGGCCAGCATATCATTTTGTATCGCTGGGCACCTGCTTCCATTTTGCTGGGCAAACAGGACCTGCTGCAGTTTGCCAGATCGGTTGCCAATTTCAGTAAAACCGAACCGGTGGCTGGAAAAATGAATGGATGTGACACGGTGGAATGGAGTGCTTCACCGGCCGGTGACTGGGGGCGATGGTTGAGCCGCTTCAGCGGCAAGGCTTCCTACTACTGGATGGGAATCTGGCATCTGGAGGCAAAGAACCGTATCCTGGGGGTCCGTGCTGAAGGCAAAAAACCGCTCGACACCGAATTGCTGGACGGCATTTGCAGCCATTATGAGATTATTTAGCAAAAGGCCGAAGGGCCCGACAATCAGCCGTGCGGAGGCGCTGGATCGCATTCCGGTTAAAAACCGCCAGATTTCCGAAAACCGTTTAGAAACCGGAGAGGTCGTTATTCACTATCCGGTAACCATGCGGCCCTTCTTTACAGGCCTGGCCAAGCGTTTCGGCGGCCGGGAAGCCCAGATACAGATAAAGAAGCTCCAGCTTGACGAGCTGGGGACTTCGGTGTGGAATCTGATCGATGGAGACCGTTCTGTGCGGCAACTGGTTAAAATGTTTGCCGAAACTCATCAGCTGGAAATCAGGGAGGCTGAGGTGTCGGTAACTCAATTTATAAGAGAACTTGGCAGGCGCGGCCTGATCGGAATGAGGTAAATCCATCCACATTGCCTATCAGACCGCAGGCTGGGGCCGGGTAAGATCTTAAAACGATTGTAAGGCATCATCCATGGTGCTGACGATCGGCAGGAAAGAATCAAATCCGGCGATTTCAAAAACTTCCTTTACATAATCCTGCATATCGCACAACATCATCTTCCCCTCTTCGCGTTTAAGCGCTTTGGTTGCCTTGAGAATAACTCGCAGACCGGCGCTTGAGATATACTCAAGATCTTTAAAATCAATGACCATATTCTTAGAGCCATCGTCGATTGCTTGAAAAATTTTCTTCTCAAACCCCTGGGATGTATTGGAATCGAGGCGACCGTTGAGTTTAAAAATGTTGATTCCGCTCTGGTTTTCTTCAATGATTTCCATTTACTCTCCTCCCTGCTAACGAATCTTAAAATGAGCGTTTCAAATTTTAAAAAAGAGGGTCAGCCTTTGGCCCGCTTTTTTGCAGGTTCAGCTTCTTTGATATTTTTTTTAAGCGTTAAAATGTTCTTATCCCTGCAACGCTGATAACAGACTTCATCCATCAAGTTTTTGGCCAGATGGATTCCCAGACCGCCAATTTTACAGTCTTCGATGGTACATTCCAGATCCGGTGTTTCAACTTCAGTGGGATTGAAAGGAAGCCCGTCATCTTCAATATTAAATATCAGGTTGTTATTCTTATGCGAAATCGTAATTTCAATGGTGTGTTCTTTATTATCTTTGAATCCATAAGAGATGATGTTGGTAAACAGCTCGTCAAGGGCCAGGTTAGCTTCAAATATGCATTTTGGGGACAGTCCGAGGGATTGCCCGAACCGTTCCAGGTGCTGGCACAGGGTATCCAGTTCGGATAACTTGCTTTTCAGTTTAAATGAGACTGTATTTTTTGCCATGACGGTATACCCTTGAAACCCTTTCAAGTCCCACTTTCGGATCGTGCCTCATTGTAGCGTAAAAGAGCCGATCTTGAAAACATTTTTTTTTGCGGGTCAAATCAGGCTGACACCAAGGTTTACCATACACTGTCCGCACATGTCGGCGCGGTCGGCTAAAAAACGCTCCTCCCATGAATCGATATTTTTGGCAACCGCCTTGAAGATTCGGGGCATGATATCCGGGAACTGCTCGAGGGCTTTTGTAAATTTTTCCCTTTCCAGAACCAGACATATCGTGTCTTCAGCTGCCTTTAGGGAAAATAAACGGCGCACTTCTCCCAACAGCGTCAGGCCGCCGAGAAATTCACCCGTAACGCAGTCCCTGATTTCTTTGGCGGTGTCGTTATCCTGGCGCTCCAGTATGGCTCTTCCGCTAATGATGTAAAACGCCCGCCCGTCCTCTTCATGTTGCCGAAAGATATACTCATCTTTTTTGAATTTATCTCTATTGCAAAGATAAGCAAAAACCTTCAGCGTTTCAAGAGGCAGCCCCGAGAAAAAGTAGGTTTGCCTCAAGATCTCCAGGTTCTCTTCTAACTCGCTGGACGGCTTGGCATTATTTCTTTCCGACGAGTTCATACAACATTCCTTTCCGGGACATCAGTTCGTCATAAGTTCCGATTTCAAGAATTTTACCGGCTTTCATAACGGCCACATGGTCATAATTTTTGATGGTATCCAGACGGTGTACAACGGATATGACGGTGCTTTTTTTCTTCCAGCGAGTTTCCAGCAGGTTCTGTATACGCGCCTGGGACTTGTTATCCAGGGCCGATGTGGCTTCATCCATAATCAGGATCCTGGGGTGCTTCAAAAATACCCGTGCGATGGCGAGTTTTTGCTGCTGCCCGCCGGATAATTTATCACCCTTGGTGCCTACCTGGTAATGCATGCCGATTTGAATAATGGTCTCCAGAAGATCCTCTTCGATCAAAAGCTGAATGATACTTTGGTTGATTTTCTCCTGGGCCTGTGGGTTGGCAGTCTTGGTTTTGCCAAAAAAGATATTGTTTAAGATGGTCTGGGAGTAAATATATTCCGATACATCATAGAATGTAATCGCTTCCGGTGATTCCTCTGAGATCTTCTGGCGGAACATGGCGCGGCCCTCTAAAATTAAATTTTCCAGTATGGCCGGCAGGGCCACCATTTTGTGGATTCCCGGCACAAACCGCATAGCCAGTT
>JASFPY010000490.1:0-3082 GCA_050115755.1 Desulfobacteraceae bacterium
GTGGAATCAGGGCAGTGTTATCCGGTCATGGCTGCTGGAGCTTGCGGAGGATGCCTTCAGTAAAAACGCTGAGCTTTCCGACATTACGGGATACGTCGAAGACTCCGGTGAGGGCCGCTGGACCGTGCAGCAGGCATTGGATACCGGTGTTCCGGCAGAAGTGATAACCCTGTCACTGATGCGGCGCTTTCGCTCACGGCAGCAGGATCCGTTTACCGATCGCGTGCTGGCTGCCCTGCGCCGGGAGTTCGGCGGCCACGCGGTGGTGTCTAAAAAGAAATGAGTTCAGAATTTGGTATATGAGGCAATTCCTTCTAATATTTGGATTCGTTTTTCCAGTTTTTTAATATCGAATAACGAACATCGAATGCTGAATGTCGAAGTAAGGTATTCTATCATTTTTACGTTTAGAAAGGACAGAGCAAAGCGATACCACCATTCAGCATTCGAAATTCCTTGTTCGACATTCGATATTCTTTTTTTATAAGCTTAACATGGAGAAGAAATGAAATCTTGGAATACCGATCCAGAAGTTAGCGAAAAAACCATGGCAGCCGTAAATGCTCCGGATCTGGGCATAGATGCACAGGATTGCCTCAGGCCGGTACCCGGTGACCCTTGCACCATTGTCATTTTGGGAGCTACCGGTGATCTAACGACACGAAAACTCATGCCGGCTTTATTTGATCTTTACCTCAATGAGGGGCTGCCGGATCAATTTTTAATTGTGGGCTCCGGTCGGATTGACATCGACAGGCAGGAATTCAGCGCAAACGTGCAGAAAGAAGTGAAAAATGCCGGTGCCTATGATGAAGATCGATGGCCGCTTTTTGCCGAAATGCTCCATTATTGCCGTACCGATTTTGAAGATCCGGATACATTTAAAAGCCTGGCCAGATTGCTGCGGGATCTGGACGAGAAATTTAATACCGGCGGAAACCGGATCTTTTATATGGCATTGCCGCCGTCGGTTTACCAATCTGCTGCCGGGATGATCGGTCAGGTTGGTCTGGCGGACGAACACCAAAACGGTAACGGATGGACCCGGATTGTGGTGGAAAAACCATTCGGTACGGATCTGAAATCAGCGCAGGATCTGGAAAAAAGCCTTCACAGGAATTTCAACGAACACCAGATTTTCAGGATCGATCATTACCTGGCCAAAGAAACGGTTCAAAACGTTTTAATGCTGCGCTTTGCCAACTCCCTTTTTGAGCCCATATGGAACCGACGCTATATCGAGTATGTCGCCATCACCGCCATTGAACATCTGGGCGTTGAGCATCGCGCCGTCTACTATGAACAGTCCGGCGTTTTAAGAGACATGTTCCAGAACCACATGCTAGCACTGCTGGCCCTGACAGCCATGGAACCCCCATCGCG
The DNA here is from genome assembly GCA_050115755.1 of Desulfobacteraceae bacterium. Classification (GTDB taxonomy): domain Bacteria; phylum Desulfobacterota; class Desulfobacteria; order Desulfobacterales; family JAHEIW01; genus JAHEIW01. The sequence continues at coordinate 1,384 of JASFPY010000490.1, forward strand.
TTTCGATGCCGATCAGGTCAGAGACGAAAAAACCAAAGTATTTCGCGCGCTGAGACCTTTTATGGTTGACCGACTCAAGGAAAACCTGGTCCTGGGACAATACGCCGCCGGTACGGTTGACGGCAAACCCGTCCCAGCCTACCGCGAGGAATCAGGGGTGGATGCGAACTCCCTTACGCCCACCTTTGCCATGATGAAAGTTTACCTGGACAACTGGCGCTGGCAGGGAGTTCCCTTTTATCTGACCTCCGGCAAACGTCTGGATCAAAAATTGACCGAGATCGCCATCCAGTTCAAGCGTGTTCCCCATTCAATGTTTCGCCATACCCTGGGAGAATCGATTGCGGCCAACCGGCTCATTCTGGGAATTTATCCGGAAGAAACCATAAAACTGACGTTTCAGACCAAAAATCCCGGTGCCGTGGTGTGCCTGCGCACCGTAACCATGGATTTTCATTATCAGCAAAATTACAGCGGGCCGGTGTTGGATGCTTACGCCAGGGCGCTGGTCGACTGCATGCTGGGAGACCAAATGCTTTTCTGGCGACAGGACGGCGTTGAACTTTGCTGGAAGTTTTTGATGCCCATTTTAAACCGCTGTGAAACCTGTGGTGATCAAGCCGATTTGCTTGACTTTTATGAAGCCGGCAGCAAAGGTCCTAAAGCGGCCGAGGGCATAAAATAATCGCTCAAATTTTTGTGCAGCCCTGACTCATTGTGGCTGCAGACCGCAGGTTTCTCGCTGCTGGTTTCTGGCCGGAATTGGTTAGGGCGGGGATAAACCCCGCCCCTGCAATATCGATTCATCAGCCAGTTATAGGGGCGGGCTTAGTGCCCGCCCGCTAAGCCAGAAGCAAGGAGCCGGAGATGGAAGAAGTGATGCAACAAACCGCAAATAGCCGCAAAAAGGCGATATTAAAAGCGCTAATACTTGTGGCATTTATTATCGGTGCGATCCTGCTGGTGCGCTTTACGCCGGTTAAGCAGTTTCTGACAGCAGATGCGCTGGGCCGCTTCCTGGATATGGCCGGATTTTGGGCACCGCTGGCATTCATACTGGTTTATGCGGCAGGAGTCTGCCTTTTTGTGCCGGGAACATTGATCACGGGACTGGGCGCCGCTATATTCGGTGCCTACTGGGGATTCGTCTGGGTGTGGATCGGGGCCATGCTGGGCTCCAGCCTGGCCTTTTTCATCGGGCGCACGCTGGGCAGAGAATTTGCCGCCTCCCTGATTGGTGATAAATTAAAAAAATATGATGATGCCATCGAGCGCAACGGTTTTGCCACCGTTTTATACCTGCGCCTGGTCTATTTCCCTTTTACACCCATGAATTTCGGGATGGGACTGACCCGGGTGCATTTTCGCGATTATTTTGCCGGGACCGGTCTGGGCATCATCGTCGGCACATTTATTTTCACATTTTTTATCGGAACCTTAAAAGAGGTCTGGGCCTCGGGCAACTGGGCCGAACTGATTTCGTTTAAAGTATTTTTCTCAATCGGACTGTTTGTTTTCTCGCTTTTTATTCCGAAGATTATTAAAAAAATGAGAGGAGAGGAGACATCGTGTTAAAACTCGAAATCCGAATATCGAAATGCGAAACAAATGCGAAATTCAAATATCAAATGACCTAAACATAAACACCCTTTTTAATATCAGACCTTCATGAGTTTTGAATTTCGAATTTTAAGCATTT
>JASFPY010000491.1:0-3071 GCA_050115755.1 Desulfobacteraceae bacterium
CCGCATCCATCTGGGGGAATTGCGCCGCATTGTGTTTGCCGACTTACTGTGTCGTTACCTTGAAAGCCGCGGTTACGCGGTCAATCATTTGACCGATATAAATGATCTCGATGACAAAACCATCAGTGGATCCGAAAAAGCCGATGTTGATCTGAAGGAATTTACCGAAACCAATATTTCTCAATTCAAAGAGGATCTTTCCGTTTTAAGCCTTATCCCGGCTAGCGCCTATGCCCAGGCCAGCGAACATGTTGATGATATGGTGGCCCTGGGTGAAAAGCTGGTTAAAAACGGGTTTGCCTATGAAAAATTGCGATCATTATATTTTGACATCTCACGCCTTGAAAACTACGGGCAACTTTCCGGAATTGATATCAACAAGATAAAAGTGGGGGCAACGGTTGATCTGGATGACTATGAAAAGCAGAACCCGCGGGATTTCACCCTGTTTAAACGGTCCAAACTTTCAGAATTGAAAAGGGGCATCTTCGTAAAGACACCTTGGGGAAGCGTAAGGCCTTCCTGGCATATTAAGTCGGCGGCCATGTCCATGAAATATTTGGGCGAATGTTTCGATATACACACGAGCAGCCGTGACCTGGTTTTTCCGCACCACGAAAATGAAAATGCCATTGCCGTCGCTATAACCGGGAAACCTCTGGCAAGGTTCTGGGTGCATTGCGATCGGGTGCTCATCGACGGGAAAAAATTGGATCAAAAATCAGCCGGGCTGACCATCGGGGATTTAATGAACATGGGTTATTCTGCTCGGGTTATCCGTTTTTGGCTGCTGTCCAGTCATTATCGCAAACCGATTTCGTTTTCAGAAGAACGCCTTGAAGACGCCAGGCATGCGCTTGGGCGGCTGGATCGCTGCATTTACAATTTGCGCTGTTTGAAGCAGGGCCGGCCCTACCCGGAACTGGAACAATTACTTTACGACCTTAAAAACGGATTCAACAGCGCGATGGATGATGATTTAAATATTTCGGCAGCGCTGGCCACAATTTTCACAATTGTTAAGAAAGTGAATATCCTCATCCAAAAAAAACATCTTCATCCGGAAGACGCTTCAAAGATGGTTGAAGGATTTCGCAGTGTCGATACGGTCTTGAATCAGTTCAATTTTTCAGATGACACCACTGATCCCAAAGTTCAGCGGCTGCTAGATCAAAGAGATAAGGCGCGCTTGCAGAAAAATTGGGACCTTGCGGATAAACTCAGAGAAGAGCTCAGATCGCTCGGTATACGAGTTCAGGATTATAGCTAAAGTTCAAAGTTTCAGGGCATAGCGTTTCATCGGTTTAACTTCTTGTTAGATTTGTTTTATTGGTTGAATTCGTTCAGTGATTTAACCAATCGAACCAATCAAACCAATTGAACTAATGAAACCGCCTGTTAACGTTGAACTTTTGAACGAATTCATGGTGCAGAACCCCGCATGATAAAACCAATCTATTTCCCCTTTACCTACGTGCCCCAATGGGTGGCGCAAACATTGGCCGCCTGTTTTAAGCAGTTTACCGTCTATCAGACCTCGGGGAGAAAATTGCCTTCGGAGATGCAGTCATTGATCGAAGCAAATGTGATGGAGGTCCGTGTGCCCGTCAAGACGGAAGATGAAGCCCTTGCAAAGATAGCCACAGAATTTCGGGAGTTTGCCGGCCTTCACGACAGCAGCAAGAACCTCAAAACGGCGGCTTTCTGGGGGCGCCAGGGAGCCATCCCCTGTTTCGGTGACGCTGCAGTTTCACGGATTATCTCGGATTTAAAAAAAAGCAGTCAGAAGGTCTCTGGCGAAGCGGATTTCGATCCATTGTTTTGCGCACAGGTTTTTCTCGATTTTGCTCAGGAATTCGACCAGCAGAGCGCTGAATTAAATCGAGATCTCGGTGTTAATGATCGGCTTTCGCACCAACTGCTTAAACAAATAGGCGGTGAAACGGAAGATGGTTTACCGGCTACCCCGCTCAATGCAAAAATCAGAATGGAAGATCCCGCCGAATATATGGCACGGGACCGATTACAGGCGTGGTTACGCTTGTTTATGATCGATCCGGTTGATTCAGGGCTTTTTGTGACCAGCAGTCCAGCGGTTTTCAATCATTTGATTGAAAATCTGCCCGCAGCGCATAAGATTATTCAATCCGAAGCGGTACCGGCCATCGACACTAAGGATGAATCTGCTATCCTCTGGCGGGATTCACTTTTAAAACAGATGCAACAACTTATCGAAAACCGGGAAGCCACAGCTAAACTGAACGTCCTTGATCTGCCCCTGCCGCAGGGCCGGCGCTCAAACGTTAAGCTGACGCTTTATCTGGTGGCCGGACAGGGCGCAGCGAATATTTTTGCCCGGATTTTCGATGATCAAACCGTCGAACCTCTCAAATCCCATCAAAACGCTGAAGCCACCAATACCCTTATCGGGCTCATCAGTCAGCAACACATCAATGTTTAATGTTTAATTTTTTGTGAAAGTGTTTGGTGTTTTGTTTTTAGTGTCTCGTATTTGAGCGATGGTGCAAAAAATTTTTCTGTAAAACACTAAATGATTATGATTTTATTAAATTTTGTTAAAAAGTGTCATCAAGACTTGACTCGGTTTTCCAATTGGTATAATGACTTTTCCCTTAAGCAGAATCCAAGGTGGATCTCCATCACCTTAATAATACCTAATTCGAAAGGAGACGTATATAATGGCTTTTAATCCAATCGTCGACGAAGAAAAGTGCGCTGGTTGCGAAGAATGCGTGGATGTTTGCCCGGTTGAAGTCTTTGAAATGCAGGACGGCAAATCCGTACCTGTAAATGCCGAAGAATGCCTGGGCTGCGAAAGCTGCGTCGAGGTCTGCGAAGAAGGCGCTATTACCGTTGAAGAAATTTAACCCGGTTTGATGACCCCCTGTCCGGTGATCCGATTTTTGAACCCCGGTCAGGGGGTTTTTTCGACACGCTGGATTGCCCGCCGACTGCATTTTCCATCAAAAGTAAAAAGCGCGTTGCCAACGCCGTTCTTTTTTTAAGCCCGTAAGATCCCATTTGTCATTAAAAATAACAGTTTGCCGCCT
>JASFPY010000492.1:0-3066 GCA_050115755.1 Desulfobacteraceae bacterium
TGGTTCATGCCGAATTGACGCAGTTTGCCAAAGCCACTGGCAAGCCCGACGCCGCTTCCCATGGCATGCAGCGTCTTCAATGTACTGAAACCGGTGGGAAGCACGGCCAGGGAATAGCAGCCGATATCACCGCAGACAAACCCTTCCCGTCCATCCATCTGCAGGGCATTATGGATGGACCAGAACGAGGCCCGATGGGGGCATCCCGCGCAAAATGTCATATCGCGACCGGGGGCTCCCGAAAGACCCACTTCCTGAGACCTTTCAGCATACGCTTCGGGTACGGTCTCGTAATCTATTTCTAAAATCTTGGATACGGCCGCCGCCACCAGATCCGGATTCATTTCATTTGTGGCGGGAAGATCACCCTCGCGTTTACCATAAAAGGTTTTGGGGCCGATCTTCGATGCCAGCTCGGCCGCCATGATCTTGGTATTTTCCTCGAGAAATGGAATGACTTCTTCGATAATCAGGATCTTGTCGGTGATGCCAAGATATTTTTCCATCAATTCGGGCGGCAGCGGCCAGGTTGTGCCCAGCTTCAGCAACCCGACTCGATCGGCAGCGCCCAACAGGCTGATAGCCTCTTTGCTGTATAGATGGCAGGCACTGCTGCTAATCAATAAAAGCTCCGGCGCCTCAGGACCCCTGTAAGTGTTGAATTCAGATTTTTCAAACCTGGCGATGACCTGTTCCAATTTTTTCTGCTGCTGCTCGTGTCGGTAAGGCACCGGCAGGCTGACCATAGGGCCTTCCATGGGATCAAGGATGAAACCGCTGTGTTTAAAAAAGACCTTTTTCTCTATCGGTTTGAGCGCTCCGAAAACAACGTTGCCGCTGGCATGGGACAGACGGGTCACACTGCGAACCATAACGACATTGTGAATTTCTTCTGAGAGCTCAAAGGCCATTTTAATCATATCTTTGGCTTCCTGGAAATCACCGGGTTCCAGCAGCGGCAGTTCCAGCATGCGTGCAAAATGCCTGGATTCTCCCTCGTTGGCACTGGAAAGCGCACCGGGGTCATCGCAATGTACCAGCACCATACCACCGCGGATGCCCGTCAGCGCCAGATGCAAAAGGAAATCCGATCCCACGTTAACGCCGTTTTGCTTCATAACACAAAGCGATCTCAGACCGGCAAAGGAAGCGGCTGCCGCCACCTCCATGGCCACTTTTTCATTCACCGACCATTCCACATAGAGATTCTGGTCTTTTGAAACCCTTGCCAAGGTTTCGATGATTTCGGAAGAGGGGGTCCCGGGATACCCGGCAGCGACGCTGACGCCAGCCTCCAGCGCTCCACGAGCGATTGCTTCATTGCCCATAACCAGGTAACGCTCCCCTTCCCGGCCTGATGAAATAATGGACATGGCACCTCCGTTTAGATCACTTTTTCTTGTTAAGTATCCGATTGATAACATCCTGCGGTATTCTCACCGCAGCGCGTTTTTCTCCTTTAGTATTTATCAGTTCCCTACGAACAAGGGTTCGCAGGGAACGATCCTTCTTGTTGGCAGCCGCTCGCGATAGATGACTCAGATTTTCAGCTGGAAAATCCTCGATTTCGATAAAGCCCTCCCTGCAAGCGTGCTCGATGAGAGCAGTGCCCTTATCAGAGCGAAGGATTACGGTATTCCATCCCGGCCGGGCTTCAAACATTCCCACTGAAACATCGGCCAGCTCAGAAGTCAGGTCCGGACAGATAAAGCAGGTATGCGGAATCAGCGGTTTGATTTCGGATAGCGGAATCTCGGTCCTCCCGCTGGCAGTAGCCAGCGCTAGAATATTGGCCGGCGGTGGCGGGATATCCATCCATATGATGCTGGATATATCCATTTTTTCCGATAACAATTCGATCAGACGCCGGGTGTCCAGGGACCAGTTACAAAACAGGCCCACTGTAAGGGATAGCGGAATCTTATGCGATTCTTCTGCCAGCGGGTTTGACTTCATCTGAGCCACGGCCAGTACCTGGCAGGGAGTCCCCACCACCCCGATGCGCTGGTAGCCCTGGCGCGCAGCCAGATTGACCGAAGATAAGGTGGGAGCGGCCATGAATTTCGAGCTGGCGCATCGTAAGACCTCCCGCCAGTCAGTTACGATGCGGGGTATCGGCGTCAGGGCCTTGCGATCCGTGAGCGCGGCAGCGTCTATCAAGCCGGTCTTTAACGCAAAAGTAAGCAAGGCCGTGACCGTGCCGCCGGATTGAAACGTGCCCTTTTTCATTTTATCTCCGGCCCGGGCAGCCAGCACTTCTCGATAATGCCCCAGTGGGCTGCCGTCATAGGGCAACCCCCGGACCTGCTGCGAAAGCGCATCCAGATCAACTTCGGCTTTGGGGCAGTACCCGTAGCAGCGTCCCTGCTCCAAGGTACAGGGAAACAGCCGGGACGTCTTGCCTTTATAATTTTTAAAATAAGGACAAATATCCACACAGGCGCCGCAGCCGATGCACAATTCTCTTTGGTGGACATCTTCCAGCAGTTCATTGGATCCCCGTATTTGCGGCATGAAAACCTCCAGATGCGGCAATTATCCCAAATCAAACAAATCCGATATATTGATTTCCAGCATCTTGACACTGGCCAGTATACGGACGGTGTTGCGGGCAATAGCCGGAAAATTTTCACCGATGTGGTTGAGATCCTCGGCTGTTTTTTTCATTAGCTGAATTTTTTCATTGATCTCGTGCAAATCGATTTGCGCGACCATCACGTCTCCTCATTTTTATTTTATTAGACAGAATTAATCGGACAAAAACTAAGGTTTTTAACCTTTTTTGCGTAAGTCTTTGAACCGTTTTGCCTTAACATCATAGCGCGGCAAGGTTTCGCAGCCGCAGATTTCAATGTCATAGCGCAGGTTTGTCTTCAGCCTGAGCTGGTTGACCAGTTCGGTTTCAATAAGCATGCACTGGTCTTCAGCTTGCGGCAATGTCTCCACCCTGAGTCTTATCCGTTCAGCATCACCCACTTTTTCCACAATGACTTCATATTCATCTCCCAAACCTTCGATGCTGCGGACCACTTCTTCAATTGCCGACGGTGCCAGCAGGACCCCTTT
>JASFPY010000493.1:0-3057 GCA_050115755.1 Desulfobacteraceae bacterium
TTTAAAAAACAGACAAATTCTACCGGTTCTGCTTCTCGGATTGACCGGCGTGTTCTGTTACAACCTGTTTTTTTTAAAAGGCCTCAAACTTATCGAAGCCGGTCGTGCCGCCATCATCATCGCCAATAACCCTGTATTCATCGCACTTTTTTCGGCGCTGTTTTTTAAAGAAAAACTAAATTGGTTAAAAATAGCGGGAATCCTCCTATCCGTATCAGGGGCTATTATTGTTATATCAAAAGGCGATCTGCTGGAAATTTTACAGGGCCAGCTGGGGCTGGGTGAATTCTATTTATTTTTGTGCGTGCTCAGCTGGGTCATTTTTTCTTTGCTGGGAAAAGCAGTTATGGTCGATCTTTCACCGCTATCATCTGTAACCTACAGTTCGATCGCCGGCATGGTTTTGCTTTTTCCGCCTGCCTTAAGTGAGGGTCTGGCTGACTGCATCTATTATTCGCTTTCCGATTGGTGGAGTATCTTCTATCTGGGATTTTTCGGAACGGTGCTTGGATTTGTCTGGTTCTATGAAGGTATCAATCGAATCGGGCCAACCAGAGCCGGCCTGTTCATCAACTTTGTGCCCATCAGTGCCATTTTGCTGGCCTTTCTGATTTTAGGAGAACCGCTGACTTTTTCCCTTTTGATCGGGACGCTACTGGTTTCTACCGGAGTATACCTGACGAATCGACCGTAAAACGGTTAATCCCAAGGTCGATTTCCGGGGTACTTTGATCTTGGCATAAACCAGATCGTTACCTTATTCGCCTTTGCCTCAATACCCCGCAGCTTGCTGCGGGAAGCTTCATTATGTCGTTTACAGATAGGATTGGATAAATTTGTTGATATCTTCTGTGCCCCTATAGATGCCGAAGTGCCCCTCGCAAAGGATGTCGGCATTGAGCCCCATCATAAATTTTAAGCTGCGAATATAATCTTCGCGGTTTGACAAAAGGGAGGGATCCAGGGGGCCATGCACATCCTGACCCAATAATATTTTCTTATTTTCAAGTTCTATCCAATAGACCAGCGAACCGGGAGAATGCCCCGGGCAATGGTATGCTGAAACCGCTTGCTTACCAACTTTGAAAATTTCCTTGTGGCCTTTTATTTTGTGGTCAATGGTTAATGGCTTCATTTTTTTTCCATACCAGCAAGCAGCCGTAACAATACTGTCTCCTGTTTCCAGATATACAGCATCCAGCTGGTGAGCAACAATTTTGCAGCCGTATTGCTCCCTTAGCGCCGCTGCGCCGCCAACATGATCAAAATGGCAGTGGGTAAGAAACAGATGGGTGATCGTAATGTCCACCGCTAAAACTGAAGAAATGTTTTCCACCAGTCGTTCATGGCCGTTTCCGCAGCCCGCATCAAACAAAGCGGCCTGATCACCAGATTTGACCAGATAAATGGCTGCATCCTCAGGTGCGGTCATATCGCCGCCGCCCACCTGCCATAGATTCTGTAAGATCTTCATTAATCTCTCCGCGTTTTTATGTCTTTTCTTTCTGGTGATATGTATTATTATCTTGTAATATCGTTTTACAATAGTAATTATCTAAACAACCTTTGCAGTGACTTTTAAGCTTAAAGATAAATTTATCAAATGAGGAGGCTATAATGGAGCTCAAGGACTATTTCGAAAGCACAAAAGGTGTGGGCGTGCTAGCCACAGCGGACGCTGACGGTAAGGTTGATGCAGCGATTTATGCCAGACCCCACTTTATGGAAGATGGCACCCTGGCTGTCATTATGCGCGACCGCCTGACGCACCACAACCTACAATCCAACCCCCATGCCGCCTTTCTTTTTATTGAAGATGGGCCCGGCTATAAAGGTAGACGGTTATTTTTGACCAAATTGAGGGAAGAACAGGATAGCGAGCTCCTGCATTCTTTGCGCCGTCGGCAGTATCCAAACGATAAAGCGGAGGCTAAATTTTTGGTATTTTTCAAACTGGACAAAGAATTACCCCTTGTCGGCGCCGGAAATTGATTCACCACAAGCCCCCCTTTTTCTTTACCAAATGGACTCAATTTAAAGAGGGAATAAATGGAACCCACCCGGGAAATGCGGGATCGCCTCAAGGATCTTTGTACTTCACAGAAATTGGCGGTTGTTTCCACCCACTCCGGTGGACAACCCTATGCCAGCCTTGTGGCATTTGTTGCCAGCGATGATTTGCGCCATATTTTTTTTGTGACTGCCAGGACGACCCGTAAATTCGCAAATTTGACAAAGGACCCTCGCGTGGCGGTCTTGATCAACAGCAGTACCAACGCGGAATCTGATTTTCACGAGGCGGTTTCCATTACGGCAACCGGAATCGCTGAGGAAATAAAGGATTCTGAACGACAGGGCATTTTAAAACGCTACCTGTCCAAGCACCCGTATCTTGATGATTTTGCCAAATCACCGTCCTGTGCGCTTATCAAGGTGGCTGCCAGATCATATTACATGGTTCAAAATTTTCAGAAGGTGATGGAGCTGCATGTAGATCGATGAACTGGATTCTATCGGCTGAAGATATAAATCAAAAGGATCGAAAGCGGGTCGGCGGAAAAGGCTATGCGCTGGCGTTGCTGGCTGAAGGGGGTTTTGCAGTTTCGAGAACCCTGTGTGTTACGAGCGAAACGTACCATGAATATGTCTCGCGGACCGGTTTGCGTGAGCGCATTTTGCTTGAACTCAATCGGAAAGCATTCAAGGATATGCGCTGGGAAGAAATTTGGGATTGTGCCACCCGTATTCGAAATATGTTTCTTCGCAAACCCATTCCTGAAGAAATATCTGGCGAACTAAAAGAAGCAATACGAACCGCTTTTGGAGATAAAGCTGTTGTTGTTCGTTCATCGTCGCCGGAAGAAGATACTGCCGCATCTTCATTTGCCGGTCTGCATGAATCTTACGTGAATATCCGGGGCACCGATGACATTCTGGAACATATTTTAAAGGTCTGGGCATCGCTTTGGTCTGATGCGGCCCTGCTTTATCGCCAGGAGATCGGTTTAGATGTTAAAAAAAGCGCAATGGCGGTTGTGATTCAGGAAATTGTCGCCG
>JASFPY010000494.1:0-3029 GCA_050115755.1 Desulfobacteraceae bacterium
GCTGGGCCTGGAGCGGGAAGATGTCATCAAAGACGAGGATAAAAAAGTGATTGCCTGCCACGAGGCCGGCCATGCGTTACTGGCAAAATTGCTGCCGGGGACCGATCCTCTGCAGAAAGTTACCATTATTCCCCGGGGCCGGTCCCTGGGAGCAACGGAGCAGATCCCGGAAGAAGAGCGTCACAACATAAAGCGCAGCTATCTGCTCAACCGGCTGGCCATAATGCTGGGCGGCCGGGCAGCCGAAAAAATTGTGTTTGAGGATGTGTCCACCGGGGCCGCCGACGACCTCAAAAAGACTACCGAACTGGCGCGCCGTATGGTTTGCCAGTGGGGAATGAGCGACAAAATCGGCCCGGTAACATTTCGCCTGGGTGAAACCCACCCGTTTCTGGGACGGGAGCTGACCGAATCCAGGAATTTCAGTGAGCACACCGCTCAGTTGATCGATGAGGAAATCAAATCAATCGTCGGGAAGATGGAAAAAAAGGCCGAAGAAACGCTCAAGGCCAATCGCGACAGCCTCGATGCGCTGACCGAGCAGCTTCTGGAGCATGAAACCTTAAACGAAGAAGAGGTCGATAAAATTCTGAAAGAGACTTCCGGTAACGCGAATTGAAGAAAGCGGATTTTATTAATACTATCGCTTGGATTTGAAAATACCGGATTTACCCTATTTCCGTGTTGCCGATTTTTGTCTATTTTTGATTATACCCTGTGATATATCGTTTATTAAGGAGGCCAGAAATGGGAGCATCCGAGATTAAGCAAAATAATTCGACGGCATTTCAATCCGGTCCTCTGGAGGATCTCACCATCCAGGATGGGCTGATTATCAGCGCCGTGTATGCGGTTCAAGCGGATACGGAAAAATGCAATCAATTAAGGGAGTTAGCGCAAAAACACCCTTTATTTGTCGAGCAGCCGGAAAATACATCCGCCCGGGTGAATAAATTTACAAATTTAATGCAGGGCCACCAATCGTTAGAGGCGGTTGAGGCCGTTACTCGGAATTTAAAGCCGGCGCATCGCAAACAGGCCTTTGAGTTTGCACTGGAGGCGGCGCTGGCCGATGCGGTTTTTACGGAAAAAAAGAAAAAAATATTACGGATGCTGGGGAGCAAACTGGATCTGGATAACGAATTTGTCGATCAGAACCTGGAAGCAATTCAAGACAAGTATGGTCGATGAGTGCCTTCCGAAGGTCGCTAAACGGCTTAAGTCATCTCTGCGGTTGTGAATACAGGAATAAAAGGATCCGAAATCAATCGGGGTGATTTACAACAAGTTATTCTCAAACACCTTCCAAGGAGACTGCATGCATTTTGAAAGAATACTTGCACATATCGTCGCAGGTTATTTAGTCGCGGTTGGCCTATTTTTTGGCCTCGCTTCAATTTTTCAGATGCCCTATCTTCACATTGAGCAGGCCGGCAGATTTTATGTCCTGGGAATATCGGCTGTTTTTGCAGCATTGGGTGTCGGCTCATTTTTTTTAATGCGTAAAGGCAAATTAAAGAAAGAAGGCGCATCCCTCACAGAAGTTCGTCAGGAGGCCATTGAGAAACTGAAAGATCCGGAGTTGCTGTCACGGATTGCGATCAATGACGATGATTCGGAGATAAGAGAGACGGCCATGGAACGACTGAAGGAAATCAAGGAAACCGGATAGCCATTGATGGACAAAAATATGACAGGCGCCTTGAATAAAATCAGATTTTTTAGCGGGTTTCACCAGGATTTTGCCGTGCTGGAAAATGAAATCAATCAATGGCTTGCTGATCATCCAAATATTGAGATTATCCATATGACACAGTGCGAAATTAGTTCAAAACAGGATCGGGATATTGTCGTTACGTTGTTGTTTAAGGAAACTATCGATTTATCAAAGGGTTAACGCCGTCAGTGAGCGGTTTGAAGATTTGAATGTTGATTTGGATACCACTTCTATTCTTCTTCGTCTTCAGATTCCTTTTTAATTTCTTGAAAACGCTCCTGGTAGTATTTTAATTTATTTTGCACCGCACCGTAAACGGTTCCTTCCGGATAAATTCCCTTTTTGTTGGGTTTGCCGGCCGGCACGCCGGTCAGGATCTCGATGCCTTCTTCGACCGAGGAGACCTGATAGAGGTGGAATTTGTTTTGTTTGACGGCGTCGATCACCTCTTTTTTGATCATCAGATTCTGAGTGTTGGCAGCCGGAATCATGACGCCCTGCTGGCCGTTGAGGCCTTTTTCTTTGCAAACCTCGAAAAATCCTTCCACCTTCTGGTTGACATCCCCGATGGCCTGGATTTTCCCTTTCTGGTTTACCGATCCGGTGACGGCAATTCCCTGCTTGATGGGCATATCCGCCAGACTGGACAGGATGGCATACAGTTCGGTGGATGATGCGCTGTCACCGTCGATACCGAAATAACTTTGCTCGAAGGTAATACTGATCGACAGGCTGAGAGGGTGATGCTGGGCGAAGGTGCGTCCGAGATATCCGGATAGGATCAACACGCCCTTGTCATGGGTGCTGCCGCTCAGTTCCGCTTCGCGTTCGATATTCACGACACCCTGCTTTCCCATATAGGTTTCGGCCGTAATTCGTGCCGGCCGGCCAAAGCTGAATTCGCCGATCTGGTAGACGGCCAGGGCATTGACCTGCCCGATTACCTCACCGCTGACATCGATTAGTATGCTGTTATCCAGATAGGATTCATGCATTTTTTGTTCATACAGATTGTGGCGGAAGCGGTGATCGTTAAAGGCTTTGATCACGTGTTTATCCGTCACCTGGCGGGCGTTGCGCTTGCGGGCCCAGTAGTCCGCCTCTTTGAGGATACCCAGGATAGGACCAAATCGAACGGACAGCTTATGTTTGTTGGAAACATATTTTTCACCATACTCCACCATCAGGGCAACACCTTTAGGGGTGAAGGGCAGCAATTGTTCCTCCCGGCATACCCGGGCGATAAACCGGGCATATTGCTGGATTGTGCGCGGGCTTCGATCCACCTCCGAATCAAAATCCGCTCGAACTT
>JASFPY010000495.1:0-3025 GCA_050115755.1 Desulfobacteraceae bacterium
CCCGGTAGAAATGGGCGCTATCTATTGGGTTCCGATTGCAGCAGATGTGCTGACTGATATACAACTTGCGCATACCGATTGCCAGCCCTTTTATTTTGCCATAGAGTTGGAGAAAGAACGCCTTGTACTCGAATTGCTAGTCCGCACGAAAAAAAGAATCAGATGTGCCTGTATCGGATATGCTTCCCGGGACCAGCGCATCTGGATTATGGAAGTTGTGGATGCCATATTTGAAAAATTGGACATCACGACCTGACATGGCTTTGTAAATTGTTGATTGACGATCTGCAACATTCAATTTCGTACAGGGAATATAATGATGATTCGGACCTTATACATAGCAATCTGGGTCGTTTTTGCCACGCTGGTTTTGGGCGTAGTGGTCATTGTGCTTTCGTTTTTTATCCGATCGGGTAATCCCATGCACAGAATTGCCCGGTTTTGGGGCAAATCCATTCTGGTGGTCAGTCGGATTAAAGTATCGGTTAAAGGATTGTCCAAAATCGACCCTTCGAGTTCTTATATTTATATGGCCAACCATCAGAGTAATTTTGACATACCGGTTCTGCTGGGGCATCTCAAGGTTCAGTTTCGATGGCTGGCCAAAATGGAGCTTTTTAAAATACCGGTTTTTGGACGTGCCATGCGCAAGGCTGGTTATATCAGCATTGACCGACATCATCGTGAATCGGCTTTTGAGAGCCTTAAAGTGGCGTCCAGCAAAATTAAAAGTGGCGTATCCGTGCTTATTTTTCCGGAAGGCACCCGCAGCCGGGACGGTAAAATCAGGCCTTTTAAAAAAGGGGGATTTGTTATGGCCATTGATTCCGGCGTCCCGATTGTTCCGGTTGTGATAACCGGGACGCGCGCCATAAACCCCAGGGGCAGTTTTCGGGTTTATCCGGGCCATGTGAGCATGGTTATCCACAAGCCTATCGCAACTTCGACTTACACCCGTCAGACAAAAGAGGCGTTAATGGAAAAAGTTCGGCGCGTTATCTGCGACGATTTTGAAACCGGCAATATGGATGAGCCTACATGCTAAAAATCATACCCTTAGGCGGCCTTGGAGAAATTGGCCTGAATATGATGGTGTTCGAATTCGGGAGCACGCTTTTTGTGATCGATGCCGGGTTGATGTTTCCCGAAGATTACATGCTGGGTGTGGATTTTGTCATCCCGGACATGGAGTATTTACGTCAGAACCGGTCCAGGTTGGCGGGTATCGTTTTAACGCATGCGCATGAAGATCATATTGGCGCTTTGCCCTATTTGCTAAAGGAGCTCAAAGCGCCGGTTTTCGGTACATCCTTTACCCTGGGGCTGGCCCGGCAGAAAACCGAAGCCCATGAACTCAAGGACTCAGTGGCTTTACACACCATATTGCCGGATGAAACGTTAAAACTGGGTCCCTTTACGCTGGAGTTTATCCGGGTGGGTCACAGCGTCTTAGACGGCGTGGGGATTGCCATTCAGAGCCCATTGGGAAGAATTATTCATACCGGCGATTTTAAAATCGGATATGGATCCGTCGATGGGCGGGCAACGGATATCAACAAATTTGCCAAATTCGGTGAAGAGGGCGTTCTGGCGCTATTGTCTGATTCCACCAATGTCGAACGGGAAGGCCACTCGATTTCTGATAAAGAGATCAGCGAGACCCTGATGCGGACTATAACCGCAAGCAGCGGGCGTGTTATTGTCGCATTGTTTGCTTCTAATATTGCCCGTATTCAGGTCATTGTGGATATTGCCAGACAAAACGATAAAAAAATCATATTTGACGGCAAAAGCATTGAAGACAGTGTTCGTATCGCAAATGAGCTGGGATACCTGGACATCACCGGCAGCAAGATAATCTGCATCGATGAGGTCGCCGACCATGACGACGAAGAAATCATCATCGTTACAACCGGTACCCAGGGCGAACCGATGTCTGCCCTGGCGCGAATGTCAGCCGGCACCCACAGACAAATAAAGATAAAAACGGGTGATACGGTGGTGCTATCCTCTAAATTCATTCCCGGCAATGAAAAGGCGATTGCTAAAATTATTAATACCCTTTACCGCAAGGGCGCCGACGTTATTTACGAGAAAATATCCGATATTCATGTATCCGGCCATGCATTTCGGGAAGAACTGAAACTGATGATTGAGGTAACCCGGCCCCGATACTTTATTCCAATCCACGGGGAATACCGGCACCTTGTTCTGCATTCGCGGCTGGCTAAAGAAGTGGGTATCCCGGAAAAAAACATATTGTTGGCAGAAAATGGACAGATTATTGAATTTGATAAAAAAGGCGGCCGGATTAACGGGCGGATTCCAACCGGCCGGGTGCTCATCGATGGTAAGGGTGTCGGCGACGTCGGCCGAAGCGTTTTAAAAGAACGTCGGGCGCTTTCAGAAGAGGGCCTGGTTGCCGTGACAATGGCGTTTGATGAAGAAACCGGTGTAGTTGTTTATGGACCCGAGATCGTTTCCCGGGGTTTTGTCTTTGAAACTGAAAGTGGTTACTTGCTGGAAGATGCCCAATGTGTCGTCCTGGAGATTGTTGAAGAAATAACGCCGGAGGTTGCCAATCGGGTGGACAAAATTCGTTCCAAGATTAAAACCGCATTGCGGCAATATTTTTTCTTTACCATCGGACGCCGGCCAGTTATACTTCCATTTATTATGGAGGTTTAATTGGCTGCTGGCTTCTGGCAAACAAATCGTTCAAAGTTCAGCGATTCTGCCTTAACGGATTTGTTCGGTTAGTTTTATTTGTTTTATTGGTTTCATTTGTTGGCATAAACTGAACCAATTGAACGAATTAAACCAATCAAACCAATTAAACAACTGATAGATGCCTGACGCCTGATTCTCACAACTCGCAACACGTAACAAGCAACCCGCAACCCGATACAAACTTATGCGCAAGGAAATCATCGGCATATTTTGTTTTTTTCTGGTCATTTTCACCTTGATCAGCCTGCTATCATTTAGCCCGCATGATCCCTCTATTCATAACGCGAAAGAGGGG
>JASFPY010000496.1:0-3020 GCA_050115755.1 Desulfobacteraceae bacterium
GAAGGAATAATTCAATCCTATATTCATATGACCGGCAAGCTGGGTGTTCTGGTCGAAGTGAACTGCGAAACGGACTTCGTGGCAAAAAATGATGATTTTCAAGAATTTACCAAAAATCTTGCCATGCATATTGCAGCCACCAATCCCCTGGGGATCACCCCGGAAGATATTTCGCAAGAAATTATTGAGAAAGAAAAAGAAATTTACCGGGCCCAGGCACTTGATATGGGAAAGCCCGAAAACGTCATCGATAAAATTGTTGAGGGCAAGCTCAATAAATTTTACCAGGAGAGCTGCCTGCTGAATCAACCCTATGTGCGCGATACGGAGATTTCCATCGCAGATCTACTCAATCAAATGATCGCTAAAATCGGTGAAAATATCTCCATTAAACGATTTGTGCGATATCAGATTGGAGAATCGTAAATCGTGAACGAGCCACAATACAGGCGCATCATGCTTAAATTAAGCGGTGAGGCGCTAATGGCGGATCAGGACTACGGCATCAACCCGGATATGCTGCAGTATGTGGCCGGGGAGATTAAATCCATCGTCGACCTGGATGTGCAAACCGGCATCGTTGTCGGGGGCGGTAATATTTTCAGGGGCATTGCCGCAAGTTCCTATGGTATGGACCGGGCTTCAGCGGATCATATGGGAATGCTGGCGACGGTAATCAACAGTCTGGCGTTGCAGGATGCCATGGAAAAAATCGGCCTTCAGACACGCGTACAGACGGCCATCTCCATGCATGAAGTCGCTGAGCCCTATATTCTGCGTCGAGCGATCCGCCATCTGGAAAAAGGCCGGGTGGTTATCTTTGGTGCCGGGACCGGAAACCCGTATTTCACAACCGATACGGCCGCCGTTTTGCGGGCTCAAGAGACGCACGCCGAGATTCTGTTGAAAGCGACCAAGGTCGATGGACTCTATGATTCGGATCCGGTTGTCAACAAGAAAGCCCGGATTATTAAAAAAACCAGCTATATAAAGGTCATCGAGCAGCAGCTCAAGGTAATGGATATGACTGCGATCTCCCTTGCCATGGACAATAAACTTCCGCTGGCGGTATTTAAACTCAGAGACAAAGGCAATATTAGAAGGGTGGTTTGCGGGGAGGATATCGGCACACGCATTTCATAAGACTTTTCAGCCCGCTGGTCTGCTGGTCTATAACGTATAATTTTATTGGTTAGATCTTTAAATTCTTGATATAATGATTTTAAATCTAGCAATTTAAACGATGAAACTCATACAAAATTAACTTCAAGCTCACTTAAAATCATTTAGTCCGGCGGCCGTGGAGTACTGGAGTGATGGAGTTTTGGAGTGTTGTTAATAGATATTCAGCTTTTGTGCATTACTCCAAGGCTCCAATACTCCAGCACTTCCGAATTAAATAAAATAGGGGCATTCCAATGATTGATGATATCTACCAAGATACCAGGGAAAGTATGAGCAAGTCGATTGAATCCCTCAATAGGGAATTGAAGCGGGTCCGGACCGGGCGAGCGTCTTTATCGATTCTCGACGGAATTAAAGTGGACTATTACGGTACCCTGACACCACTTAATCAGATGGCCACTCTCGCTGTGCCGGAAAGCCGCCTGATTACGATCCAACCCTGGGATGTGTCCGTGATCCAGGATATTGAAAAAGCGATTTTAAAATCCGATCTGGGACTCACGCCGGCCAATGATGGCAAAATTCTGCGAATTTCCATTCCGCCGCTTACCGAAGAGCGCAGAAAGGAGCTGGTCAAAATGGTTCACAAGATGTGCGAGGACCGCAAGGTATCGGTCCGCAACGCCAGGCGTGATTCAAATGAACTCCTGAAGAGCCTGAAAAAGGATGGCGACATATCCGAAGATGAGGCCTTTAAAGCCCAGGATGAGGTTCAAAAAATTACCGATGAGCATATCAAGCTCATCGATGAATGCTATACAAAAAAAGAGAAAGAAATCCTTGAATTCTAGTTCTGCTTCCGGAGTTCCGGAAGACCTTGACAAAACAAAACTGCCCACCCATGTTGCTGTAATCATGGACGGCAACGGCCGGTGGGCGAAAAAGCATCTTTTATCCCGCATTAAAGGACATGAAAAGGGCGCTGACGCGGTACGAGCAATTGTGCGCGCCTCTCGTGAAATTGGCATTGCCCATCTGACACTTTACGCCTTTTCGACCGAAAACTGGCAGCGGCCTAAAAGCGAGGTCGATGCCCTTATGACCCTCCTGATCAAATTCTTAAAATCGGAACAGAATGAACTTGCCGAAAATGACATCCGCTTGCATGTGATCGGGCAAAAGGAGCGGTTGCCGTTAAACGCTCAACAAGCGTTGGATGAAGCCATGGGTTTAACCCGCGATAATTCTGCCCTTCAGCTGAATCTGGCCCTGAGTTATGGCAGCCGGGCCGAAATTGTCCATATGGCCAAGGAACTTGCCTGCAAATCGAAAAACGGGCAGATTGATCCGGATGCGATTGACGCGGATATGGTAGCTCGGCACCTTTATACCAAAGACATACCGGATCCTGACCTGTTGATCAGAACGAGTGGGGAGATGCGCATCAGCAATTTCTTGTTGTGGCAGATTGCCTATACTGAAATTTATGTCACCCCGACCTATTGGCCTGACTTCGGCAAGGAAGAGTTTTACGAGATTCTAAGGGACTATCAGAAGCGGGAACGCCGTTTCGGAAGGGCCTAAGGTCGTGATCCACATGTTCTATGTCGAAGTCTTAATCGATTTGGTTTCAGGTATCGGTAAAACAGCTGGAAGGCCGGGAAGCTTGGATGCTTGAGGGCTCAAGAATGTCATCGCTTCAGGCTTTCTGGCTTCCCAGCTTCCAAGCCTCCTGGCGAAAAGCTTAGAGCAAGCGCCTGACACCCGAAACCTGACACCTTAATGCCGATTAAAATCGAGATACTGCACTTAAGTTCATGGGTTTAAAAAACTTGAGAGGTGAAAGAACCGCCGGATGCATCTCAAACGCTGGATAACCGGACTCAGTGCTCTCC
>JASFPY010000497.1:0-3016 GCA_050115755.1 Desulfobacteraceae bacterium
CGATGTCCTTTTCCCAGACGGTCAGACTGTTGTAAAACATACGATCCAGCAGTCCCTTGTCCGCACAGTATGCCGCCGCCTCCAGCTTGGGTTTCAACACCCAGGCATCGATACAAAAGGGCATCTGGGTTGTCGCTGTCAGAAAATCAATAAAAACCTCGAATTCCTTGCCCGTGTTGGCGACAATATCAGCCATTCCCGGAATCCCGGTCTCTTCAGAAAGCTTATCCTGGGCTTTAAGAAGCGCCGCAGCCCGTTTCTCATCAAACCCCTCCTTGCGCTTTCCCTTAAAGACTTTATCGCCTTTCTGAAAAATAGAAGAGCAAATTACGGTGGGGTATTCTCCCGGCTGCCCGCCGAACTTCACCCCGCCGACCTCACAGACCTTTTGTTCTGTATCCAGTTGAAACATTCTGTCCTCCTGACACCAGCCAATGGTTTAAAACCTCGGCAAAACAAATAAAAACAAAACGAAATATCAAAAAAACGAAATCCGGGGCCCTTTTAAAAATTATTAACGTAAACGATACGGCAATTTTCGTCAATTAAAAAGGTGGTTATTGTATAATTGACATCGATCGAATGCCAATTTATAGTTCCCCAAAATAGATATGAACGTTCATCGCTTCACTGAAGACCTGGCCGCCTTAAACGTATTTCATCCGTAAATGAGGAAGGGAAATGACGGGCACGACCGGAAAGCAACCCAGAGAAACAGCGGATATTATCCTTTTAGCGGGATTTTTAGGTTGCGGTAAGACCACTTTACTGAAGCAAATCCTGTCCTGGGAATCAGATCTATCAGATACGGTGGTTTTGGTAAATGAGTTCGGAAAGGTCGGCATTGACGGCGCTCTGCTAAAAGATTCCGGATCCGATTTAATTGAACTGACCAACGGCTGTATTTGCTGCACACTGAGCGCCGACTTACACCAGGCGCTGATGCGATTATGGAAGCGATTCAAACCCCGCCGTATTTTAATCGAAGCCTCAGGCATCGCAGATCCCAAATCGATCACGACGGTCCTGAGGCACCCGGAGATCTGTCAGCATATGGAACTTAGAAAAATTATGACGGTGCTGGAGGCAGATATTTGGGGATCGCGCGAAGTATTCGGCCAGCTTTTTTACAACCAGCTTGAAATGGCCGATTTAATTCTGCTGAATAAAATCGATTTGATGGCAACAGAACAAATATCACAGTTTCTTGACGAGATCCATGATGTCATACCCGACTGCCAGGTGGTGCCCACGATTCACTGTGCCATCGATCCTGAAACCCTTTGGACAACGGACAACCCCAAGAGCGATGGATTAAGTCCGATCCAATTTTTCCGGGCGCCTTCTAACCGCATTTCGGTTTCACCCGGCACGCTGTCTTCAAGACCGGAAAATGCCGGCCACACGGCTGGAGCGGTCCATTACGAGACATTTTCTTTTCAGAGCTCAAAAATTCTTGACGAGGCATGCTTTAATAAATTTATCCACCACTTGCCTTGGGAATTATTTCGTATAAAAGGACCGGTCCAATTTGCCGATCGCGTTGCCATGCTTAACTTTGTCGGCGGTAAAAGCGAATACACCGTCTGGGATGGTAATCCTGAAACACGGCTGGTGTTTGTCGGATGGGGGATCGATCAGGCGCAAACAATCGAAAATCTAAAAAAATGTACAATCGATTCCGCAAGTTAGACACTGGCGCTTCATTACTTGATACCCCCTAAAAGTAGCTCTACCGTAACCGTCTTTTTCTCGAACCCTGCCCTATTCCGCTTTAGACTGTAAGTGTTTTTTAGCCGCATTCCAGGTCTTGTTGAGAATGCTCAGCGTGCCTTTGCAAACTTCGGTGCGCAGACCGAATAAGGCGTTAAAGGCCTGTGAATTTTGTTTCATCTCTTCAAGAGACATAATGGGTGTCGAAATCAATAAAGAACGTTCATAGTTCTTGAATAGCCGTTTGGCCATTTCCGGGCTCAGATTGCCAAACTCCTGCTCAAACATGCGCTTCCAGTGGTATGTCCAGCCCGGAATCATAAAAAACGTCCCCGCTACCTCGCATTGTTTTTCGTGATAGCGCCGGCGCCCGCCGATCAGCAGTCCGATACAATCATCAACCGGATGATCCACATCCATGGGGATAAAAATGGGCACCCCGGCATCGCTGAGCAGTTCTTCGGGTTTTTCCAGAGCATTACCGCACAAACCATATCCCAGCATCAGCGCATCCACATGGCACCCAATTGCAGTCGCGGCCTCGATTAAGCCCTGTTGCAGGGTGTGTTTGCGGTTATGCAAGGCCAGCTCTAAAACACCGACCAGGACTTCCAGAGGGCTTTCGGCGGCAGGGGTAAAATCCTTGAGGCTGGAAATTCGTCTTAGGTTGTCTTTTTTTATGGATTCAAGCGCTGAAATGAAGTTGGCGGAGCGTTTATCTTCAAGAACCGTAATGCAGCCCACTTCTTTGTCCGTTGCCAGAAGCCTGGCAAATTCCAGTTCCAGAATCTCACAGGTCAAAATTCCCAGAACTCCCATACCATTTAATTCCTCAATATTCGGATCCGTTCAACTGAATATTCTATGTCTCTTCAGGGTCTGGATGTTTAGCGGATGGCACCTGCCTCCGGTGGTATATCATAAGCGCCCCGGATGGGAAAAGAATTATTAGAATCCATCCCAAAAATGTCTTTTGGCCC
Organism: Desulfobacteraceae bacterium; assembly: GCA_050115755.1. Lineage (GTDB taxonomy): Bacteria > Desulfobacterota > Desulfobacteria > Desulfobacterales > JAHEIW01 > JAHEIW01. The sequence continues at coordinate 2,694 of JASFPY010000497.1, forward strand.
AATATCTTTGTTGGTGCCTGGTTGTAAGTCATCTAAATATTTGATAAGCAATCCTTATCTTCACGACCTTCATTTAAACTTTAATTTTGCAAAAACGTGAATAATTTCTGGATCATCGGTGGCGGCAAATTCGGTCGCAGGGCAGCCGAATCGCTCAGCAAGAAACATTCCTTAAATAACCTGACCATTGTGGAAAAGGATAAATCCGTTTGCAGGCAATTGGGCCGGCTGGGGTTTGAGGCTGTTTGCACCGACGGCATTCGATACCTGGAGCGCAACTTAACGGGTGCGCATGATCCGGACTGGATTGTGCCCGCCATCCC
>JASFPY010000498.1:0-3011 GCA_050115755.1 Desulfobacteraceae bacterium
TAGATTCATAATTTCACCTCCTTGAGGAAGGCAAATATTCGTGTTAGATTTTTGTTAAAAGTTAAGTGCAAGCGTTATGCCAGCTTTGGTTGATGGTGTTTAAACATCCCGTATGACTACAAATATTGATAAGATTGCTTTACTGTCGTAGAAACATAAGCGAGCTCGCCGGGAAGGTGTGAAAAAATTTAGCATTATCCGCTCAAATAGGTCGTACAATATGAGTAGAAAATATCCGCTTCTTTGATTATGTTAATGAAAATAACACGATGCTAATCAGAAACTGGAGGACATTGAGATGATTCGCCCAAAAAGCTTACAGCAGCGATTGGCAATCTTTGTGCTTTTTCCGGTAGCGCTGCTGTTAATCGGCATGGGATTTGCCGGCTTTATCTATGCAAGAAACAGCCTGCTGGCACAGTGGAATGAAGCGGCCATCCTTAGGTTGCAGAGAGCGGCCCATAGCGTAGACATGCGTCTGGATCGCACCAAAAAGTGGATAAAGATGCTGGACGGTGCCGGGGAAAGCCAGGATCCGGATCTTGTTTACAGCTGGATTGTTGATCAATTAAAGAAATCTGAAGGCGTTTCGCGAGTCGAGCTGACCTGGAGCGATAATAAGGCCGGGTCTTCAGGTGCATCCAATCAATTTCGTTCTATGGGTCAGATGCGTGCTCGGATGGGTCAAATGAGAGGAATGATGCAAAACGAAGACATGCAGCGAATGATGATGAGGCGACTTCATCAAACGAAAATAGCGGAAATCACCACACCGCGCTATGATTCTGCAGTTGAGAATCAAACCATATCTCTCATATCACTTCTGCTCGATAAAAGCGGCCGGACGATTGGAAAATTCGAGGTGGTGCTTCGTTTTGATTTCCTCATCACAGATATTATTGACAGCGGGTGGTGGCAAAGCAACAAAGCCTTTCTGGTGAAAAATGACGGAACCATACTTGCCGGTACCGTCCCGCAGGAACGAAAAACGTTGGCCGACAATAACGACTCGGTGGAGCTCAAAACGCTGAAAACTCTGAAAGCAGAGCCCTACGGCACCATCCGCGGTTCAGGGCATCCTCCTGTCGAAGTCAGCGGGTTTTGCAGGCTTGAAGAAGCGCCCTGGAGCCTTGTGATGATTGCACCGGGTAAAAAGATTTTGGAGCCCATCGTGAAATTTCGGCTGTATTATTCTATGAGTAGCGCCGCGTTCATTGTTTTAATCCTTTTTTTAATTAGATTTTTTACGGGAAGAACGGTCTCATTAATTAAAGACATCTCCCGGGCAGCCGAAAGAATTGCGCAAGGTGATTTTGGAAAACCGCTTCCCGTAAAGACCCGCGACGAAGTCGGAGAATTGACCCGCAGCTTCAATACCATGATGCAGCAACTCGAGGAACGAATAAGGATAAAGCAGGCGCTGGATGTTGCTATGGAAGTTCAGCAAAATCTCCTTCCACAGGAGGTGCCGCAAATCGCCGGCCTCGATATCGCCGCAAAAAGCATTTACTGCGATCAGACCGGAGGAGATTTTTACGACTTTCTAAAAATGCACCGGAATCAGGCGGAACGCATTGGAATTGCCGTCGGTGATGTTTCAGGCCACGGCATACCCGCAGCCCTGCTGATGGCGACAATTCGGGCCTTTGTCAAGAGCAAAATCACACCGCAAAACAGTATTGCTGAAAGTATTGCCAGCGTAAACCGGCTGCTGGCCCAGGATACCGGCGATACCGGCCAGTTTGTTACCCTGTTTTATGCAGAGATCTCCCCTGTTGAAAGTGTCTTGCGATGGATAAGGGCCGGTCATGATCCGGCTCTTTTCTACGATCCCGGTATGGAAAAATTTGAAGAACTCTGGGGCGAAGGAATCGCACTGGGAATCGATCCGGATGGAATTTATCAGGAAAAAGTTCGAAAAATATCAGGCGGGCAGATTCTGGTTATCGGAACCGACGGTATATGGGAGGCTCGAAATCCTGATGGCGAAATGTTCGGCAGACAGAGGTTGAAAGATCTCATCCGCAAAAATGCTACATATTCCTCGGATGGCATTTCTGGCGCCATAATTGATTCAATTAAAACCTTCCAGGGCTCTGTCAAACAGGAAGATGATATTACGCTTTTGGTGACAAAATTCGTAGGATGATTTTGTTTATAATCACAAATAAACCATAGCAGAATGAATAGCAAAGAGGTTTGAACTCAAGGTTTTTTCCATCTAAAGATTTTTTTACGGCTTGAGAATGATTCTTCATTTTGTTTGCGCTTAAAATACAAGTTTAAAAACAGAACCGCCGGATTGAGCGCACTGTTTTTTACTGTCAACGTAAACACATTTTGCGATGCTTCCAGGGCAGGCATCAATTTCTCGAGGAATGTATCTACATCGATCACTCTTGCACTCTATTGTAAAATGATATGTCTTCCCAAACATCTTAATTCGTAATAGGTCCAATCCTTTTCCCCCGGCGCCAAAGTCATAGGGCTTTTTTGTCGAATACAAATCCGTCTCCAGGGAATGGTAGAAGCCGCCAAAAATATGCTTTTGGCTCTGTTCGGTAATCCCCACCCCGGTATCCTTAACCTCAATTACAACGCTTTGCGGCTGCCGATAAAGTGATATTGTTGCTTCTCCGCCATCAGGGGTGTTTTCGACTGCATTCTTGAGAAGGCTCATGAGCGTCATATCCAGAACATCCGGATCAATCATAATATGGCAATCAACTTTTATCTGCGTCAAAAGCGCAACTGACCGGTGAGATAAAAACCGTCTGGTCGCTTCCACGGCGTTTTGTATATGCTCGCCTAAATTTACATTCTGCAGTTTCGATTTATAGTATAAGTTCTCCGGCGTTTTTTTTCGGGTTCCCTGTTTGACGATATCCTCAACTTTCACTTGAATGTCCTGCAGCCTTTCCAGATTTCTAGTGATCCTTTCTATAGATCTTTCATTTTGGGAAGACTGCAACTTTTTTAATGAGGCAAGGGTGATGGACAGCGGTGTTCTC
>JASFPY010000499.1:0-3008 GCA_050115755.1 Desulfobacteraceae bacterium
TGTGGTGCTATTAATTGATCAACGCTATGCCCGCTATCAGTATAAATCCCTGCTTCGTGAAGAATGGGATCCCGTCTGGGTTCGTGATCCGGAGCAGCTGGTAAGTGGCCTTCGGAAGTTCTGGAAACAGTAAAGAGTGGTCAGTACTTCCAGGAGCAGCCCGCTGGGCTTTTAAGAGCGTCCCTGCGGGACTTGAGGAGCGTTCCTTCGGAACTTTAGGTGGATGCTTCAGACATATGCAATAAAATTTAATTCATCTGAAGACCTAAAGCGCAGCGCTCCTCAAGTGAAACGCTCCTCGAGTCCTACCTATGGTGGGACGATCTACAAACGTTAGCGAATATCTATCAGCTTTTGATGAAATCATCTCATTATTGACAAAAAAACTATCTTCCAAATCGTCGGACCGCGCTAACGTTTGTATTTGCCCATCAGCTGAGCTTCGGCCAGGATATGTCCATCCATGGCCTCGAGCAGCTGGGCCTTGCTGGTGCCGCTGTCCAGATCGAGTTGGGTGTCCAGCGCATAAAGCTTGAAGAAATATCGATGGGTGCCACCCGGGGGACAGGGCCCGCCGTATCCTAATCTGCCGAAATCATTTGTGCCGTGCCGCGCACCGTTTTCCAGGGTGGCATCGGGCGATATCTCGCCCGGCAAACCGCTTGCATCGGCCGGAATATTAAACAGCACCCAGTGTACCCAGGTACCCATGGGCGCATCCGGATCATCACAAATCAGCGCCAGGCTTTGAGCGGACTCAGGAACACCGCTCCATGCCAAATCCGGGGAAACGTCCGGCCCGTCACAGGTATAGCGGGTTGGCATCATTTCGCCTTCCGAAAATACCGAGCTGGTTATTTCAAGTGTCATGATTTACCTCCTGTGGACAGTTGTTTGATGGCACCGGTGTGCCATCAAACAACTATTATTATCGAGGACGAGGAGGAGTGCGAGGACGAAAACCCTGTTGGTCAGCTTTTCTCCTGATTCGCACTCGTCGTCGTTCTCGTCCTCGTCCTCGTTATCTAGCAGCACTCGAGCGATGCCTATTTCTATCCAGGCATATTTTTAAAGTCATTTGTAAAACACGATACAAATTCAACGATTCAAGGATTTGACATCAAGTAGACTTAAGAATATACTCAAATTTACTGGAGGGGTAAATGAAATTCTTTGCAATGATCATCAGCATCCTGCTGATCGGTTTTCTGAGCTCCGGTCTCATTGCCGGACAGGTCTATACATGGACGGATGAAAACGGAAACCTGCATGTTACCGATACCCCGCCGCCTCCAAACTCAAAGGTTAAAGATACCCTGGAGTATCAGGAAGAGACCGCCACTGAGATTCAGGAGCTAAAACAACGCCAGCTTATCCGGCAAGATCAAAAAAGCGCGGAAGCTGTTCGCCGACAGGCCGAGCTGGCTGCAAAAAGGGCCGCAAAAGCCGATCTGGAGGCACAGGAAGCCAGCCAAAAAGCGGCTGAAACATACGAAAAAGCCATGCAAACGTATAATAGATATGGCAAAACCAAGGATAAGAGAAAAAAGTTCAAAAAGCGGATAAGAAGGGCCTTTGACGAGGCGGAAGCCGCTCAAACCCGCGCATCTGAGGCGGCCGAAAATGCCCGCCAGGCGCAGGAAGTTGCCAGAGCGGCTCAAAAAGAAGTCGAAGCCCTCGAAGCCCAAAATCAATAAACCGATGAATTTATATCGCAACTGGTTTCTCGCAAGCCGGCCGTGGTCTTTTTCGATGACGGCCATCTCCATTAGCGTCGGCTCAGCCCTGGCCGCTATCGACAATAGCTTTTCCTGGTTGCTTTACCTGTTGACCATTTTGGCCGGAATTTTTATGCATGCCGCCACCAACCTGATCAATGACTATTTCGACGTTAAAAGCGGCGTGGATTTTCAAGGCGTTTCCACCGGCATATACCGGCCCCACCCGCTTTTAGAAGGTAAGTTAACAGCCCGGGAGGTGCTGGTTGAAGCTTGCGGACTCTATGGGTTTGCGATCATCATTGGCCTTTATCTGGCCGCCACACGCGGGTGGCCCCTGTTATGGATCGGACTGGCGGGCGCCCTTTCAAGCGTTACCTATACCGCACCGCCATTTAAATATAAATATATGGCGCTGGGGGAGCTATCCGTATTTTTGATGTGGGGGCCGTTGATGGTGCTGGGCTCTTATTTCATTCAACGCCAGGTATTTAGCGGCAGTGCCCTTCTCATATCCCTGCCTTTCGGGCTGCTGGTAGCCCTGGTGTTGCTGGCCAACAACATCCGCGACATCTCCCATGATCGAAGCAAAGGTATTTTAACCCTACCCATTGTGATTGGTCAGCGCAACGGGCTCTGGTTATACAGCGCCCTGATGATTCTGGCTTATATCGGCATCATCGGCATGTCCTTTGCCGGCCCCCTGTATCCATGGTCATTAATTGTCCTGATATCAATGCCCCTGGCCCTGAAGCTGTTGCGCCAGATGTTGCAAAAAATCCCTGACGACGCTGATGCTCAAACGGCAAAGCTGGATACCGCTTTCGGCGTGCTGCTGGTTGTGTCACTGGTGATAGAGGGCCTGTTTTGAAGCGTGAAGCGCGCCCAAAAGAAATCGTGTATACCGTTGCACTGGCATGCGCGCTGTGGTTTGTAACCTTTTATCTTCACTGGGCGTCATTCTGGATCAAAATTTCTGTTTCCGCCGCGACACTGGCAATCCTCTCTTTATGGATCCAGCCACATCGAAAGAATCAATTCCACTTTAACCAAACCGCTATTTTACAGGGATTGGTATCAGCCGGCCTGTTGTATGCGATTTTCTGGATCGGTAAAACGATTTCCGGCACCCTGATGCCATTTGCCACTACCCAGATAAACGGCATTTACCAAAAAGGACTGGGAACGCACACGGGCATTATCGCCGCTTTACTTTTTTTTATCACCGGGCCCTGCGAAGAAATTTAATGGCGCGGGTTCTTGCAAAAGAATCTGGCGGTGCGCTTTGGC
>JASFPY010000500.1:0-3005 GCA_050115755.1 Desulfobacteraceae bacterium
TCTTTCAATAAAATTGTCACAAAAAAAACCAGGGCAGCAGTGGCATATTCCATTATTACCCGAAATTATAACAAACTGCCTAACATTGTGGGGTGGGTGCCCAATGATGGACAGTATCCCGATGAGGAAGCGGCGATCGGATGGCTGCCAAGTGAAAAAGTAAGGCTGTTTTACGGCAAGGATCAAATCCGGTTTGAAGGAGCGGTCCATGAGATGGTCGATCCAGTTTTGAAAAGAAAAGGTATCGAAATCAAAAAATGCAGCGTTCAGGTGCACCATTACGGGCGGCTGGATCAAGAAAAGCTGGATCGCAAAGGGGAAATCTATTTTGATATCGGTCACAAAAAGCTGTCCGAGAAGGGTGAGGATATTAATGCCCTGAGGGAATTGGCGATTCAGGCCACTATTCTGGAGAAAAACCAGGAGGCATATGAATTGTGGCAAAGGCTGCTTGCTCTGAATCCAAACCCGAAGTTGGCAGCAATTGCCTATGTGAATATGGGTACGATCTACAGCCGTATGGAAAAATTCGAAGAAGCCCTTGATGCCGGCAAAAAAGCCGTTGCGTGTGATCCGGATCTGAAAGAAGCCCACTACAACAATGCAATGGCTGAATTGCACTGCGGAAATGCGCAAAACGCCATCCGAATTCTCGAGAGCCTTTTAACCGGTTTTCCCGATTATCCGCCGGCTCAGTTCATTTTATCGGCTGCCTACTGCTGTGGAGACCAGAAAGAAAAGGGACTTGATGGCATCCGGAAATTAAAAAATACACCTATGGGAGCTCACCTTCATATACCATGTCTTGAACTTGGACAGAGCCTATTAGCGGCTAAAAACGTGCAATATGCCGTATGGGTGCTAGGGGCCGCAATTGAATGCGATATGGTTAACAAAGAGATTTTGGATTTATTCAACGAATGCATTAAAATGAACGACAGGGCCCAGGAATTAAAGGAAATCCCTTTAACAGGGATAGAAGATCGACAGGTTGCTAAATTTCAAGATTTGCCCCAATAAGAGTTGGCAAACATTTATGGAGAGCAGGGTTCTGAGGCTGATTGAATTGTTTGAATTGCAACCATTAAGAAGCCGGCATTTAAGATAATTGCACAAACCTATAACTTAAAGAACTGTGACGTGCAAAAAAAATGGCCTCGGTAATCGAGGCCTTTTATATTTTAGGAGCGCAACACTTGACGGTTTATGGATTAAAATTTTGCAATTGATGAGTGATCCGCTATTCTATAACCAGCCATCAGGGTGAACCTCTCAAGCCGGCAGCCAGATTATTGTTAATATTGATGACGATATTGAGTTTGTCTGGTTCCGGAAATGCCATGGTTTCGAAAATTCGCCGATCGATAAATGCCGCTAGCCGCAGAATGTCCAGCCGCAATTTCTTGGGCAGCTCATGATCCTCGCGCGACAGTTCAGCTTGAAAGATACTCCAGATTCTTTGATTGTATTTCAGCGCTTCCTCTAATCGGTTGTCGCGATCCGGCGCATCCCAGTCGTCCTGGCATTCTTTGAGTTTCATGGCCGCTTTGGTCAGCACAGCTGCTTCGATTTCGCGGCCGGACTGGGTGGCATTGCTGACGCTTTCATATGCTTTCAGGGATTGAGCCTGTGCTTGCGTATACATGCTTAAGAACCTCCTGTTCATAATCGATTAATTTGCCGGCGAGTTTCAAGGCCCGATAGAAGTTGCCCTCCAGGATGTTTTCGTTAATCTGATCGATGTGTTTGGTTAATCTCGGGACGGAATCCAGCAATTCGCGAACCAATTTCCAATAGATGTGCTGGTGATCCGTTAGATTCCCCTCATCGATGTACATAAGCTGAATAATGAAATAGATTCGGCTGCAGGGCGTTGCTGCATCCTTTTCACTTAATATATCTTTTTGGCGCAAGACCGGCACGTTGTTTTCAATGATCAAATCGGTGTTTCTGGTATTGCCGTTGGTTACTACAGCACCGCTGACGATCATTTTTTCATTTGGTTTTAACGTGATTTTTAAGGCCATTTTTGTCGCCGCCTGCTGATCAGCACCGGTTCAAACCCCTGGTTGATCAATCATCACAAGATTATCCTGTTGGTTTTAAAATCCGATTGAACAATCTGCCGGAGATAAAGATTCAGAGATCAGGTCAGTTAGGTAAAGGAGGGGGATTGATCCCCCTCCAGAACCAATTTCGTTTAGAACAGTCTCAGAACACCCTGAGCTGCCTGAGAGGCCAGACTTAATGAGGTGGTACCCAGAGCCTGACGCGTTTGCAGCATCAGCATGTTGGCGCCTTCCTCATTCATGTCGGCTTCCGTCAACTTGGAGGCACCGTCGCCCAGTGTGTTGATCATCTGCGCGGTGAACTCTTCGCGCGCCGTGATGATTGACAGATTACTGGACAGCGTTTTGCTTTCTACTCTCAGCTTACCCATCGCCGTCTCAAGATTGTCGATGGAAGTTTCAACATTGGCCGTGCTGATTGTGAGGTCACCAGTTTGAACCCAATTCGAAGTCGTTAGATTAGCGGTCATTTCGTCATCTAAGCCCTCGACATTGAAATTGGTACTGGTATCACCAAAACCGGTAAGATTCAAATAAGATGTGTCGGCTTCGGAGGCAAACTGGACCGTTAATTGGGCCCCTTGAAGCAGGTTGACGCCCTTGTAACCGGAATCCTGAGCCATCATGTTAATCTGCTGCAGAACCGTACTATACTGCGTGGCAAAAGTTGCGGCGTCAGTTGTCGCGCTTACCGACAAGGCCGATTGAGCCAGAGATTTGGCCTGGGCGATCAGGGTGTTGATGTTTTCGACACCGACGTTGGCGGCTTTAATCGTCTGAATCGCTTCAGACATGCCGTCTTTGCGTGCGGCCAGGTCACTGGCCCGCAGCCGGTGTTCCTGAGCGGTGAAAAAGTTGATGGGATCATCCAGGGCGCTGTTGATTTTCAGGCCCGTGGCTAAACGTTTCTGGACAATTTCAAAATCCTTGGACGTT